>DATHNU010000178.1:0-3588 GCA_035485695.1 Reyranella sp.
TACATCTTCCTTGAGGACCAGCACGGCGAGCACGGTCAGGATCAAGGGCGTCGAAAGATTGACCGCGGTCGCGATGGCAAAGGGAATATGAAACAGCGCGATCAAGTAGACGAAGGCCGCCGCCGCCTCGAGGAGGCCGCGCAGCATGACCTGCGGATGGGCAACCCCGCCGACCCGCCGCCATGAGCCGCTTGCCAAGAGCGCGAACACGCACCAGGCGGCCGCGAAGACGCCGCGCACGCCGATCGCCTGCACGCCCGGCGTGGTCTCGGCGGCGAGCTTGACCAAGGCATCGTTGAAGATGAAGGCAACCACCGACGCGGACATCGCGAGGATGCCGCGGGTATTGACGATCACTTGGTGTCGGACATCTTCAGAAGAAGCTTCCAGTGCTCGTCGCTGACCGGCACGACCGAGAGCCGCGACTGGCGCACCAGCTTGAAGTCCTTGAACTTGGGATCGGCCTTGATGGCAGCCAGCGTCACCGGCTGCTTGACCGGCTGCACCGGCTTGATGTCGACCGTCACGGCCTTGCCGTCCTTGTCGGTCGGGTCGGGATAGGCCGTCTTGACGACCTCGACGATGCCGACGATGTCCTTGCCTTCACCCGAATGGTAGAAGAAGCAGCGATCGCCCACCTTCATCGCCTTGAGATTGATCGCGGCCTGGAAGTTGCGCACGCCGGTCCACGAGGTGCGTTTCTCCTTCACCAGCTGATCCCACGGATAAGTCGACGGCTCGGATTTCAGGAGCCAATGCGCCATTTCACTCCCCTTCTCATTCCGCTTCGCGGCGCAGCGGACGCGCCAGCAAGGCGCGGATCGCCTCGTCGAGGTCCGCGCCCTTGTGCAGGATAGCATCGACGGCGGCGCAAATCGGCATCTCGATTTTCTGCCGCGCGGCCCGCGCCAGGACCGCCGGCGCCGTCGCTTCGCCTTCGACGACCTGCCGCCGGCCGCTCATATAGCGGGCGAGCGGCGTGCCCTTGCCCAGCGCCGCCCCCAGCGACCGGTTGCGCGACAGCGGGCCGTGGCAGGTCAGCACCAGGTCGCCGAGGCCGCTCAGCCCGGTCAAGGTTTCGAGTTCGGCCCCCATCGCCTGGCCAAGCCGCGCCATTTCGGCAAAGCCGCGCGTGACCAGGGCGGCCGCGGCGTTGTGGCCGAGACCGCGGCCCTCGACGATGCCGGCAGCGATGGCGAGCACGTTCTTGACCGCACCGCCCAGGGCGACGCCCAGCACATCGTGCGTCCAATAGGGACGGAACGCGCCGGCCGCCAGCGACCCGGCAAGGGTGCGGCCCAAGGCGGGATCGATCGTGGCAATGCTGACCGCCGTCGGCAGGCCCTGCACCGCCTCCTCGGCGAAGCTCGGGCCCGACAGCATGGCGACCGGCCGACCGGGCAATACGTCAGCCAGCACTTCCGGCATCAGAAGTCCGCTCGAGGCTTCGATGCCCTTGGCGCAGATGACGACCGGCGCGGCGCCTGTGAGCCGCGCCGCCACCTCGCGGACCGCCTGCGCGGGACAGACCAGCAGTACCGCGTCGCAGTTGCCGAGCGCAGCCACGTCGGACGCCGCTTCGATGCCGGCATCGAGCGCGATGCCCGGCAGATAGACCGGATTGGCCCGATCGCGCGCGATCGCGGTGGCGACGGCCGGATCGCGCGACCACAGGGTCACCCGGCGGTCGGCCCGACGGGCCAGGCAGGCGAGCGCCGTGCCCCAGGCGCCGCCGCCGACCACGCCGATATGACCGATGACGCTCACAGGCTGAGATTGAAGGCGATGGAAATGCGTTCGGCGCTGCCGCGGTAGGGCCGCACCTGATGCAGCAGCCAGGCCGGGAATATCACCAGGCGCCCGGTTTGGGGCGACACCGTCTCGTTGGCGCCGACCGAGAGGCCGCCCGGCATGGCGAAGGCGAGATGCGGCGCGTACATCGCCGGTCCGGGTCCGCGTGGATCCATGAATTCCAGCTCGCCGCCCAGCGACGGATCGGCGGCGATGCCGCCGTCATCGACATAATAGACGCCCGACCAGAAGCTGCCGGGATGGGAATGGAACTCGTTGCCGTGGCCGCTGCGGTTGATGTTGGCCCACATGTTGGCCCGCCACGTCACGGTCACCGGCTTGCCTTGACGGTCCGTCGTGGCGCGATTGGCTGCATTGCGGCCGATCGCCAGCAACTTGATCGCGGGCGCCCCACCCCAGCGATCCATGTCCCAGCTCGATTGCCAGCCACCGAGATTGGAATGCTGAATGCCGGGATGCGTCTTGTGACGCTGTTCGATCACCTTGCGCAACTCGGCATTGAGCGCCGCATCGGCCACCTCCGAAATGGCGATCGGTGTGGCGAACAGCGGGACAATGTCGGAGGTAGTGCTCATGGCTTGACCTTTTCGCTGTCCTACTCAGCCCTCCTCTCCGCCGCGCCGCGCCTGTGAAGGCGCTGAAGCGGGGGGAGAGGAAGGGGCCCGTCGCGAAGCAACGGGAAGGTGAGGTGGTGCGCCGTACAATGACGACTTGTCGTCGCGAGGTCCAAAGCCCACCTCACCCTCCCCGCGCTACGCGCGGGTCCCCTCCCTCTCCCCCCGCTGCGCGGGCGGAGAGGGCATGCGGAGAAGGATCGAGCGGCCAGCGCGGCCGCGGCCTGAAATCGAGCGCGTCGGTCAGGCCGAGCCGCAACCGCTCGATGCCGGCCCAGGCGATCATGGCGCCGTTGTCGGTGCAGAGCTTTACCGGCGGCGCGACCAGGCGAGCGCCGTACCGGGCGGCAACCTCCTCGAGGCGTCCGCGCAGGTAAAGGTTGGCGGCGACTCCGCCGGCCACGACGAGCGTGGGCGACGGCGCCGACGTGAGCGCGTTGGCGCATCGGTCGACGAAAACATCGCCCACGGTGCGCTGGAACGAGGCGCAGAGATCGGCGATCGCGGTCTTGTCCTTCGGGTCGAGCTTCTCGACGGTCTGGCGCACCGCCGTCTTGAGGCCGGAGAAGGAGAAGTCGCAGCCCGGCTTCCGCCACATCGGCCGCGGCAGCGCGAAGCGCTGCGGATCGCCACCCTCGGCTGCGCGCTCGACGGCCGGGCCGCCGGGAAAGCCCAGGCCCAGAAGCTTCGCCGTCTTGTCGAAGCATTCTCCCGCAGCATCGTCGATGGTCGTGCCCAGCCGCGTGAAGTCGCCCGGACCGCGTACGGTGAGGAGCTGGCAATGGCCGCCCGAGACCAGCAGCAGCAGATAGGGAAAGCCCACATCCTCGGTCAGCCGCGCCGACAGCGCGTGGCCTTCGAGATGATTGACGGCGAGGAAGGGCCTGTCGTGGGCGAAGGCCAGCGCCTTGGCCGTCATCACGCCCACCATGACGCCGCCAATCAGGCCGGGCCCGCCGGTGGCGGCGATGCCGTCGAGCTGGGCGAGATCGAGCCCGGCGGTCGCCAGCGCCTCCTCGACCAGCCCGTCAATGCGCTCGAGATGGGCGCGCGCGGCGATTTCCGGCACCACGCCGCCGAAGCGGCGATGCTCGGTCAGCTGGCTGTAGACCAGGTTGGCCAGGATCCGGCCGCCCGGCGCGCTGCCGGCGGCTGGCGCCTC
>DATHNU010000179.1:0-6709 GCA_035485695.1 Reyranella sp.
GCCGTGAACGACACAAGCCGCAGCGGATCGGCCGCGCCGATCGGCTGTGCCGGATCCAGCCGCCAGGCCGGAAAGAAGAAGCGGCGCAGGACAACAGTCGCCGGTGCGTCGCCTTCGACCTCGATGCGCAGGCCGCCGAAAGGCTCCTCGACAGCACGGCAGACCCTGGGCGTCGGCGTGCAGGAAATTGTCGGCACGCGCAGCTGTTCCGGCAAGTACTCGTTCCGTCCGTAGCCCGCAGGCAGGAACTCCTCGGTGTCGCCGACGCTGTCGGGCTCGGTCATCGTTTGTTCGATTTGCCGCCACGCCAGTCTTCCGAGGTCGAGCCCGGCGGGGACGAGGACAATGACAGCGACAACGAAGAGGGCCGAGGCGATACGCGAGCGGCCGGGCCACGGTGCCAGGGAGAGCGCCGTAATGGCGGCGAACTCCACGACCGTCATGAGCCGAAAGGGAAACTGCACGCTGTCGACCAAAGGCAACTGCCAGAACCACGGAACCGCGCCGGCAACGAACAGAAGGCACACCAGGCACACAAACGCCCAGAACGCCGCTTCTGAACGCCAGCCCTGCGGCACGCCCGTCCGGGCGACCATCGTCAGCACGCCGACGGCGGCGATGCCGAACGCCAGCGCGGCATACGCGACGATCACCATGAAATGGTGCTCGAAGAGTCGGTCTTGCAGCAGGAGCGTCAGGATGAACCACGTCTCGATCCTGAAATGCTCATGACCCCACAAATGGTCGCTGTTGATCCAGCCCTGCAGAGCGACGGCCGGAATAAGGTAGATCGCCGCCAGGCCCAGCCCCAGCACACTGCCAAGCGCGCAGCGGACGAAAAAGCCGCGCGCCTGCCGGACCTCGCCAAGCTGCCAGCCACGGTACAGCACGTACATCGGCAGCACCGTCAACGAGACGAGCAGCGCCGTCGGCAAATGCACCAGCGACAAGGCGGCGTAGGCCATCGCAAGGAAGACGAACCCGAAGCGCCGCCGTTCGGCGACCTGGCGGACGGCCAGCACGACCAGCGGCAGGACCGCGTAGGCGGCGAACTCCGAGTAGGCGCCGCGCACGTAGTGATCGATCAGATGATAGGGCGCCGCCATGTAGGCGAGCGCGCCGTAAAGCGCCGCGCGGGGGGACGTCACGGTCTTGAGCCAGCCATGTATGGCCAGGCCCGACGCCGACAGCAGCAGCACTCCACTCACGGACAGGCGATACCGATCCGGGAGCAGATTGGCCGACGCCGCGCTCACCAACGCGTCGAGCCAATAGGCGAGCGGCGGCGTGTAGTAGAAGGTGGGGGCGCCGAGATTGTCGAACGACTGAGGCAGCCAACGAGGGTAGAGAACACCGGCACGAAACAAGCTGGAGAATTGCGTCGCCCAGCTGCCGATCAGCCACGAATCGTGGGACGTCAGAGTGCCGATCACCAGCGATGGGGCGAAGAGCAGGATCGCCACCGCCACCACGACGAAAGCCGGGTGGCGCAGCGCCACGATTATTCTGCGGCCTGCCGCTGGGCGATGCGGTCGGGCGTCAGCGCATAGGTCGTAAAATGCCGGTTGAGCGCCGGCATCGGGCAGGCTTCGAGATGGCCTTCGCCCGGCCGCATCAGGATCATCGCCGACGTCGCCACCAGATTGCCGCGGTTGTTGGGCCGCGGCGGCCGGCACACCGACCAGGGCGAGCCCCAGTCGTCGAAGAAGGCCGAACGGAAATCCTCGAGCGTGAGCTTGCCGCCGCCCCCCGCTGTAAGGTGGCGCGAGAGATGTTCGCGCACCCTCTTGTCGCGATAGATCGAGCAGGGTGTCTCGGCCAGGCCGGTGTCCTTCACCTTGGCGCGGGCCGAATCGGCGATCCAGTGGTTGGCATGCACGTAGAGGCCGCGATCGGGCGCCAGCCAGAAGGTCTCGTCGGGCGCGCATTCGAAGCCAAAAGCCTCGCCCTCGCAATGACTCACCGCCATGTGGTTGGAACCGAGCTTGGGCGTCGAGAAGATGGTGTGCACCGCGTTCGCGAGATAGGCGCTCTCCAGCACCTTGCGGCGGATGAAGGGCAGCGGCACACCGGCGCCGCGCTGGTAGTCGCGATCACATTCGAGCGCGTTGGCGGTGAGCCCGATGCCCGCCGAGTTCAGCCCCGAGCGCGCGAGGCCGCCGGCTTCGGTGAAGGTGAGGATGTCGGGCCCGTCGTCGCGGCGGATGCGCAGGACCACGCCGGTCTCGGCGCACTCCGCCCGCCAGTCCCAGTTCTGGCCGTGCAGCAGCACGCCGTCGGCGCTGGCCTCGGGCAGCGCGAGGGCGGCGGTGCAGCCGTCGGGGAATTGCTTTTCGACGTGGCTCTTGCGCGCCGCGGCGACCATCTCGGTGCGGGCGTTCATCAGCATGACCGCGGCGAAAGGTTCGCCCGCCCCCTCGGCAATGCCGCGCATCTCCTCGATGTAGGCCGGGTCGAAAGCCTCGACCTGAGGCACCATCCGCTCGGCGCGATGTTCCAGCTCCTTCCAGTCGACGCCGTTCTTCAGCAGCGACTCGGCGTACATCTTGGCGCCGCGGCGCAGGCGATCGGCGGCGGCCTTGCCATGGGTGCGGCCACGCTCGCGCGGGCTACCGGAAAGGTCGATCAGGGGAAACGGTGCGTAGTCGGTCATCATGTGCCTCTAGGGGTGTCCCAACAGTGCCTGGCGGAAGCGGTCTTTCAGATGCGCACCGTCCTGCGGCGGCATGACGAAGTCGAGTTTCTCGACCATGACCTTCACGAGCCGGAACACCGGCCCTTTCTTTGTCCGCGCATCCTTGATGAGCTGGGCCACCTCGCCCGACTCGCGAATAGTTCCGACATCGACGATGCCGCAGCCCTGGGCGATCATTGCCAGGTCGGCGCCGGCGCCGGACTCGGTCGGGCCGTTGTTGCGCGGGCTGGTGTGCGAGGCCTGGTTGCCGGTCTCGCCGAACTTCTCATTGTCGAGTACGACGATGGCGAGATTGTCGGGCTGCTGGGTCGCCACGGTGGCCAACGAGCCCAGGCTCATCATCACGTCGGCGTCGCCGGTGATCACCAGCACGCGCTTGCCGGGCTGCGCCAGGGCGAGGCCCAGCCCCATGCCGACCGGCGCGCCCATGGCGCCCCACAGCGGCATGTTGAGCGGACGGTCGCCCGCCTCGGTGACGTCCCAGTTCGACGAGCCGAGGCCTGCGATGACCAGCAGGTTGTCGTCGGCGCCGTCGAGGATCTTCTTCACCAGCGGCCGGCGCTGCAGAGTGGCTTTGCTCATTTGGTCTTCTTCCCGAAATCCTTGATGCCGATCAGCTTCTGGCGCAGCAGAACGGCGACCGACTGGCCGCCATGGAAGGCCGCGCGCGCCGCGGCATCGACCGTGGCCTTCACCTCACTGGCCTTGTCGACCGAGTAGAGCAGCACGCCCATGGCCTCCAGCACCTTGGGCGTGCCCTGGCCCATCGGGTACTGCCAGGAATTGAACTCGCCATAGTCGCCGCGCATGGTGATCAGGGTCAGGAACGGAAAGCGCAGCGTCTTGGTGAGGCCCATCAGGTTGATGGTGTTGCCGACGCCCGAGCTCTGCATCAGCAGCACCGAGCGTTGGCCGCCCAGCCAGGCGCCGGCGGCCAGCGCGATGCCTTCCTCCTCGGTCGTGAGCGCCACGGTGCGGATCGAGTTCGAGCGCTGGCAATGCTCGATCAGGCGCGAATGGCCGGCGTCCGGCACGTGGTAGACCTGCTTGATGCCGTGCGCTTGCAGGACGTCGAAAATCTGGTCGCGCCAATCAGGACTTGTCTCGGCGTTCATGTCTCTCCCATCAAAACGGCTTCAGCACGGCGAGGAATACGATAGCGATCATCAGCACCGTCGGCACCTCGTTCCACCAGCGATAATAGCGGGCAGGTCGGGTGTTTCGGTCTGCCTCGAAGTCCTTGCGCCAAAGTGCATAGGCGTGGTGCACGAGGGTGAGCCCGACGACCAGCGCGAATTTCACCTGCCACCAGCCGGCATGCCACCAGTCGCCCTGCCAGGCGAGCAGCAGGCCCAGGATCCAGACCAGTACGGCTGCAGGGTTCATGATGCCGCGCATCAGGCGGCGTTCCATGATCTTGAAGGTCTCGCTCTGCTGAGACCCCTTCTCGGCGTCGGCGTGATAGACGAACAGGCGCGGCAGGTAGAGCAGCCCCGCCATCCAGGCGATGACGGCGATGATGTGCAGCGCCTTCAGGATTTCATAGAGCATCGCGCACCAGCCTCGCGAGTCCTGAGATGAACAGCGGATGGGTACCGACGGTCGGCACGCGAATGTAAGTGGGGATGCCAACCTCCTTGGCGAGAAGACGATAGTCGATGTCGAGCTCGACCAGGGTCTCCGAATGCTCCGACACGAAGGCCAGCGGATAGACCACCACCGCCACTTTATCAGCGCCGGCGCGGCGGATCTCCGAGTCGGTCGAGGGACCAATCCATTTCAGCGGGCCGACGCGGCTTTGATAACAGATCGACCAGTCGACCTTGCCCAGCCCATCGGCAATCGCTTTTGCCGTCTGCTCGACCTGCGTCTGGTAAGGATCGCCCGCCTTGATGACCCGCTCGGGCAGGCCGTGGGCGGAGAACAGCACCCGCCTGGGTCCGGCACCTGCCTCGGCCAGGCCCTGCTTCACCAGCTCGACCGAGGCCGCGATGAAGCCCGGTTCGATGGGATAGGAGTCGATGGATTTGGTCGGCACCGTGAAGCGCGCCGTGTCGTTCCATTCCTTGAAGGATGAGGCGGTCGTCGTGGTCGAGAATTGCGGATAGAGCGGCAGCAGGACGATATGATCGGGCGCGAAGCGCTTGACGGAGCGCACGACGGCCTCGGTCATGGGATGCCAGTAGCGCATGCAGACATAACCGCGCCATTCGTTCTCGCTGCCCAACGCTTCTTCCAGCGCCCGCGCCTGCGCTTCGGTCTGGCCGAGAATGGGCGACGAGCCGCCGATCTTTGCGTAGATCGCGCGCGCCTTGGCCGTGCGACGGCTGGACAGGAAGCGCGCCAGCGGCGCTCGGATCAGTATCGGCAGGCGCAGAATCGCAGGATCGCCGAACAGGTTGCGCAGAAACGGCTGCACGGCATCGAGCGAATCGGGTCCGCCCAGATTGAACAGGATGATCGCGACCTTCACGCGCGGCTCGTCACGACGTAGACGGTTTCCAGTTGCGCACGATCTCGACCAGCTGCGCCACGTTGTCCGGCGGCGTCTGCGGCACCACGCCATGGCCGAGATTAAACACGAAGGAACCATGGCCGAGCTTGTCGAGGATGCGCGTGGCCTCGCGTTCCAAGGCGACACCACCCGCCACCAGCATCAGCGGATCGAGATTGCCCTGGATGCAGATATGCGGCTGCAGCTCCTGCGCTGCCCAATGCGCGCCGATGCCGGTATCGATCGACAGCACAGTGAATGCGTCCGGCCGGCGGTACATCAGCGTCGCCGGCCCGACGGCGCGCGGAAAGGCAATGATTGGGATCTTGGGATGACGTGATCGCAGCGCGTGAGCGATGCGCACCATCGGTTCCAACGACCAGCCGAAGAGCTGCTCCTCCGGCAGCACGCCGGCACAGGAATCGAAAAGCTGGACGGCATCGGCGCCGGCTTCGATCTGGTAGGTGAGATGATCGACGATGGCCTCGACCAGCAGGTCAATCAGCAGCCCGAAGGAATCGGGATGGCTATAGGCCCAGCTCTTGGTCTTGGCGAAGTCGCGGCTGCCGCCGCCTTCGATCATGTAGCAGGCGAGCGTAAAAGGCGCTCCAGCGAAGCCCAGCAGAGCGGTCTCTCTCGGCAATGCCGCGCGCGCCTGGCGGATCGCCTCGTAGACCGGCGCCAGATGCTCAGCCAACCGGGCGCGCGACAAGCGGCCAAACTCGGCGGGATCCGTCAGCGCCTCGAGTTTGGGTCCTGCGCCTTCCTCGTACCAAACTTTCTGACCGAGAGCGTCGGGTATCACCAGGATGTCGGAAAAAATGATCGCGGCATCCAGCCCAAATCGACGGATCGGCTGCAAGGTGACTTCGACGGCCTTGTCCGGCGTGTAGCAGAATTCGAGGAACGATCGCGTCGTGGCGCGGACGGTGTGATACTCCGGCAGGTAACGTCCGGCCTGACGCATCAGCCAGATCGGCGGCGTCGGGAATCGCGTCCCGGCGAGAGTTTCCAGGAATTTCCCGGTGCTCAATGCTTGTGCTTCATGCTTCCTCTTACTCTATTCATAATAGGTAGTAGTGGTAGTAGGGGGTGTGTCACATGGGGATGCGCCCAATTTATCTTCGCTCCCCAGGTCGTTGTGGATCACCTGGGCGTGATTCCAGGCGATTCCATCGCGTGATTCCCGACTCGCAGGTCATTCCTCCCGGACTGTCCGCAAGGGACGATTGCTGGGAGCGGCCGGGCGAGTCGGGGTCCGAATCCGGCGTCTGCCGAGGAACTTGCCGACTGTCCCCGCTCCGCTATCGCTAATCCCGCGTTTCTCCTGCGGGTCCTGTGGGGTAAGTTGGGCCGTGGCCAACCGCAATTTTCATGTTCATCTCGTGTCCGACTCCACCGGCGAAACGGTATCGAGCGTGGCGCGTGCCTGTCTCGTGCAATACGAGGGCATCTTCGTGCAGGAGCATGTCTGGTCGCTGGTCCGCACGAAGGGTCAGATGGACAAGGTCATGCAGGCG
>DATHNU010000180.1:0-3859 GCA_035485695.1 Reyranella sp.
CCAGGACCGCGACCGCATGTTCGAACGTCGCGCGGTTTATGTTCTCGGCGACGAGCTGGGCGCGCGTCTGCTCGACCTGGGTCTGCGCCTGCGCCAGGTCGACCCTCGAGACGATGCCGGCATCGAGCTGGTTCTGCACGATCTGGGCCGAGCGCGTGAAGGCCGCCACCGAAGCCTCGAAAAGCAGAATGCGCTGCTCGGAGATGCGCATCGAGAAATAGTTGATCGCCACGTTGGCCTGCGCCGACAGCCGGGCGTTGGCGAGGTCGGCGGCGCTCGCCTGGGCAGCCGCCGAATCGCTCTCGATCTGGCGGCGGATACGACCCCACAGGTCGGCCTGCCAGTTGAGCGACGGGCCCGCGGTGAACTGGCTGAGGCTGCCCGAGCCCGAGCTCACGATGCCGCCCTGCGTGCTGCGGCCGCCACCGGTGCCGCTGCCGCTCTGGGTGTAGCCGGCGTTGCCGGAGACCGTCGGATAGAGACCCGACGCATCCTGGCGGACCAAAGCGCGCGCCTGGCGGTAGGCCGCCTCGGCCTGCATGAGAGTCTGGTTGGAGATGTCGACTTGCGCCGCCACGCCATCGAGCACGGAATCGCCGTACATCGTCCACCATGGCCCGCGGTCGATGGCGTCGCGCGGCTGGGCGGGCCGAAAGTTATCGGCCCCGCCGACCACCGGTCCCGTCGTCTCCTTGAACTCGGGCACCGGCGGGTCAGCCGGCGGCGGCCGCCGGTAATTCGGGCCGACCATGCATGCCGCCAGAGGCAGGGCCGACAAAGACACGGCCGCGGCCAGGGCCACGGACCGACGGGATACCGTCATGCCGGCACTCCGGCACTGCCCGGTCCCGTGCTCCCCAGGGCACGGGCCACACGGCTGGGCCGGTCGCGGTCGCGGCGGCGGAAGCGATCGAGATAGAGATAGATCACGGGCGTCGTGTAGAGGGTCAGGATCTGGCTCACGAACAGGCCGCCGATAATCGAGATGCCGAGCGGCTGACGCAACTCCGCGCCGTCGCCGAAGCCCAGCGCCAATGGCAGCGCGCCCAGGATGGCCGCCATGGTCGTCATCAGGATCGGCCGGAAGCGCAGGGTCGCCGCCTGGTGGATCGCCTCGCGCGGTTCGAGCCCCTCGTTGCGCTCACGCTCCAGCGCCACGTCGATCATCATGATGGCGTTCTTCTTGACGATGCCAACCAGCAGCAGCACGCCGATCATGGCGATGATGCTGAACTCGACGCCCGTCAGCTTGAGTGCCAGCAGCGCACCGATGCCGGCCGAGGGCAGGGTCGACAGGATCGTGATGGGGTGGATGTAACTCTCATAGAGGATGCCCAGGACGATATACACCGCGGCGAGCGCCGCCAGCACCAGCAGGAGCTGGTTGTTGAGGGAATCCTGAAAAGCTTTTGCCGTGCCCTGGAAGGAGCCATGGATCGTCGACGGTAGGCCGATCTCGCGCATGGTTTCGTTCACGTAGGCGACGGCGTCGCTCAGCGTCTTGCCCGGCGCCAGGTTGAAGGAGATCGTGCTGGCGACGAACAGGCCCTGATGATTGACGGCAAGCGGAGTCGTGCCGAAATCGTATCGCGTCACCGCCGTCAGCGGGATCATCGTTTCCTGCGTGGTGCTGACGGCGGCACCGGTCGAAGCCGAGCCGCGGCCGCTGACTGCGATCTGGTTGGTGAGCTGGTTACGCACCGCCTGCGCCGGATCGACCGCGCCCGCCGCCAGCGGCGCCGTCGCCACGATAGCGGCGGTCGCCTGCGCGCCGCTGATCGCGCCGCCCGACGTGCTGACATAGATGTCCTTCAGCGATTCGGGATTCTCCCAGTATTCCGGCGAGACCTCCATGACGACATGGTACTGGTTCAGCGCGTTGTAGATGGTCGAGACCTGGCGCTGGCCGAAGGCGTCGTAGAGCGTCGATGAAATGCTGCGCGTGTTGACGCCGAGCCGGGCCGCGGCGTCGCGGTCGATCACCAAGTTGACCTGCAGCCCGTTCTGCGCCTGATCCGAGTCGACATCGGTGATGACCGACGAATCCTTGCGCAAGGCCTCCAGCAGCTTCGGTCCCCAGAGGTAAAGGTCGGGCAGCGAATCGGACTGCAGGCTGAATTGGTACTGGGAGTTGCCCTGGCGGCCGCCGACCCGGATATCCTGCACCGCCTGCATGAAAAGCTGCGCGCCGGCCACCTGGGCGAGCTTGGGACGCAGGCGGGCGATCACCTGGTCGGCCGACAGCGTGCGTTCGCCGAGCGGCTTCAGGGTGGCGAACATGAAGCCCGAGTTGGTCGAGAAGCCGCCGGTGAAGCCGGCCACGCTGGCGATGTCGGGATCTTCGCGGACGATGGTCATGAACTGGCGGAATTTCCGGCGCATCGCCTGGAACGAGATGCTCTGGTCGGCGCGGATGCCGGCAACGATGCGGCCGGTGTCCTGCTGAGGAAAGAAGCCCTTGGGGATCGTCACGTACAGATAGACGTTGAGGAGCACGGTCGCCAGAAAAACGAACATCGTCAGCAGCGGATGACGCAGCACCACGCCTAGCGTGCGGCTGTAGAAGTGCTGGATCGCCACGAAGCCGCGTTCGCTGGCGTTGAAGAACCATCCCGGCTTCGCCGTGCTGTGCGGCCGCAGCACAAAGGCGCACATCATGGGCGTCGTGGTGAGCGAGACCACCATGGAGATCAGGATCGCCACGGTGAGCGTGACCGCGAACTCGCGGAACAGGCGGCCGACGATGCCACCCATCAGCAGGATGGGGATGAACACGGCGATCAGCGACAGGCTCATCGAGACGACGGTGAAGCCGACCTCGCTGGCACCCAGCAACGCCGCCTTGACCCTCGGCACGCCCGCCTCGATGTGCCGCGAAATGTTCTCGAGCACGATAATGGCGTCGTCGACCACGAAACCGGCGGCGATCGCCATGGCCATCAGGGACAGGTTGTTGAGGCTGAATCCCAGCAGATACATGCCGCCAAACGTGCCGATCAGCGACACCGGCACGGCGACCGCGGCGACGAAGCCGGCGCGGGCCGAGCGCAGGAAGGCGAATGTCACCAGCACCACGAGGATGACGCTGGCGATCAGCGCATGCTCGACTTCCCGAAGAGAGGCGCGAATGGTGATCGTGCGGTCGGCTACTGTCTGCACGTCGACGTCGTTGGGCAGCGCCGCCTGCAATTCCGGCAGCACCGCCTTGATCTGGTCGACGGTCTCGATGACGTTGGCGTTGGGCTGCAGGTAGATCAGCACCAGCACAGAGCGCTTGCCGTTGGCCTGACCCTCGTTGCGGATGTTCTCGACCGAATCGATGACCTCGGCCACGTCCGACAGGCGCACCGGCGAACCGTTGCGCCAGCCGACGACGAGATCGCGGTAGTCGGCGGCAACGCGCGACTGGTCATTGGAGTAGAGCTGATAGCGCCGTTCGCCGACCTCGAGGGCGCCCTTGGGCGAGTTGGCGTTGGCGGCGGCAAGGGCGGCCCGCACGCTTTCCAGCCCGACGCCATATTTCGACAGACTCGAGGGATTGATCTCGACCCGCACAGCCGGCAGCGAACTGCCGCCCAGCGTGACCTGACCGACACCCGTCACCTGGCTCAGGCTCTGCTGCAGGACATTGGAGGCGGCGTCGTAGAGGCGACCCTGGCCCAACGTGTCGGAGGTGAGAGCCAGCACCAGGACGGGCGCGTCGGCGGGATTCACCTTGCGGTACTGCGGGTTGGCCGGCAGATCGGCCGGCATGTCCATTCGCGCAGCATTGACCGCGGCCTGCACGTCGCGCGCCGCTCCGTCGATGCTGCGCGACAGGTCGAACTGCAGCGTGATGCGCGAATTGCCGACCGTGCTC
>DATHNU010000181.1:0-2297 GCA_035485695.1 Reyranella sp.
GAACTGCGCCTGGCCCCCCGGCCGTTTGAGGAACATCACGAGATGGCGCGCGACCCCAAGTGCGATCGCGCGTCCGAGATCCTCTTCCACCAGGGCGAGCGAGAGGTCGATGCCGGCGGTGACCCCGGCCGAACTCCACACGGGGCCATCGTGGATAAAGATCGGGTCGGGATCCACCGTCACGGCGGGGTAGCGGCGGCCGAGCAGGTCGCAGTATTCCCAATGCGTGACGGCGCGCCGTCGGTCGAGCAAGCCTGCCGCGGCGAGCAGGAAGGCGCCGGTGCACACCGAGGCCGTCCGCCGGGCGGCGCCGGCGCGGGCGCTCACCCAGCCGACCAGGTGCGGATCCTCGGCGGCCCGCATGACGCCCTGTCCGCCGGCCACGATCAGGGTGTCGAGCGGCTCTGCGATACCCGGCAGCGGCGCGGTGGCGAACGTCAGTCCCGAGGTGGCGCGGATCTGCGCGCCATCCGGCGCGACCACCCGGATCGTGTAAGGGGCAGGCGCGCGGCCCTTGGCGGTCTGCTCGTTCGCCGCGGTGAACACCTGAATGGGTCCCGCCACATCGAGCAGCTGGACGTCCGGAAAGGCCAACACTTCGACCCGCCGCGGCGCGATTGGCGGGATTTGTGGGGGCTTTGGCGACATCGCCAAGCCGTGCCCGCCTAGTGTGGCGAAGTCGAGGTCAACCGACACCCAGGAGCTGACAAATGTCCATCTTCGAAGTCCAGTCGATCGAAACAGCGCCCGAAGGGTCCAGAGCGCCGCTTGAGACCCTGCAGCAGGCGTTCGGCGTGGTGCCCAACGTCGCCGGCGTGATCGCCAACTCGCCGGTCCTCGCCAACATCTTCGTCCCCTTGTTCGCGGGCGTGCACGGCGGGACCTTCACGGAAGCCGAGATCCAGACCCTGCTGCTGACCAACGCCGTCACCAACAGCTGCGCCTGGGCGGTCGCCTTCCACAGCTACCTCGCCCTGAAGGCGGGTCTCGATCCCGCCGACGTAGACGCGATCCGCGACCGGCGCGCGCCACGCGCGCCGCGCTACGCGGCCCTGTCCGTCTACGCCCGCCGCCTCATCGAGACCCGCGGCCATGTGGGCGACGAGGCTGTCGCCGCCTTCCTTTCGGCAGGCTTCAAGGCGGAGCAGGCGCTGGAAGTGCTCGGCGTGAGCGCGGCTTCCACGATTACCAACTACACGCTCAACATCGCGAAGCCGCCGCTTGAAGCGACGTTCCAGGCGCATGCCTGGCGCCCCACGGCCGCCGCGGCCTGACGCCGTTCGCGCTGCGCCCGCAGGCCGCGTCCGGCGGCGCCCACTGAAAGGCGAATCTCACATGTTTGCCGACACCCAGCATCTCAAGATCGGGTCGCTGCTGTTCGAGGATCTCGACCAGATCGACCTGACCGGCCCATTCGAGGTGCTCTCCCGCCTCCCCAATGCGACCCATCGAATCTACGCGAGGTCGGCCGCCCCGGTGCGCGACGTGATGGGCCTGCGCCTCACGCCTGACGCGAGGCTCTCCGAAGCGCCGCAGCTCGACATCCTGCACGTCCCTGGCGGACCTGGTCAGGAGGCGCTGATGGAGGATGAGGTGGTTCTCGCCTGGCTGCGCAGCCAGGCGGCGGGCGCGAAGAAGATCCTGTCCGTCTGCACGGGCGCCCTGCTTTGCGGCGCGGCAGGCCTGATCCGCGGCCGGCGGGCGACCACGCACTGGGCGTCGCTCGATCTTCTGCCCTGGTTCGGCGCCGTCCCAGTCGATGAACGGGTGGTCGTCGATGGGGATTGGATCTTCGCGGCCGGCGTCACCGCCGGGATCGATGGCGCGCTTCGGCTTGCCGCCGAGGTGCGTGGCGTCCCCGCGGCCCAGCGGATCCAGTTGAACATGGCCTACGCGCCGGAACCGCCCTTTCAGAGCGGGACGCCCGCAACAGCGCCCCGCGAAATCCTGGAAGCGGCCCGCCGCGACGTGGCTGAGTTGATCGCGCGGCGCGAAGCGAGCGCGCGTCGGGCCGCCGCCCGGCTCGGCGTCGTCCAAGATTGGCAGGCGCTGCCGTCCGCCTGACGAGAGGCAACGAGCGCGAAAAAGAGCCGGCTCGTACCGTTCGAACGCCACGCTCACCGCCATATCGCCAAGATCGCTCGCCGAGCGGCTTGAGAACGTGCAGCGCTACACCGTCATGCCGCGCGGCAGACCCTTTCCAGCGTGGGAAGCTCCGAGCTCTACGCCGGCCTGGTGGGGGCGGCTTCGCGCTGATCACAGATCAGCCGTCGGCAGGGTACCGGTTCGCGGGACAT
>DATHNU010000182.1:0-2129 GCA_035485695.1 Reyranella sp.
ACCTCCTGCGACAGCGAGTTCGGCGTGCACGCCATGGCCGACGCGGCGTAGTACATGCGGCCGATCGGGTTCAGGTTCTCCTCCAGCCGGTCGCCGGCATAGGGCTCCACCAGCAGCACCTTGCCGTCGGGCTTGAGCGCCTTGCGACCGCGCGCGAGCGCGCCGACCGGATCGCCGAGGTCGTGCAGGCAGTCCATGAAGCAGATGAGGTCGAAGTCGTGGCCGTCGAATTCGGTCGCGGTCTTGACCTCGAACGCGATGTTGCCCGTCACGCCCTGCTCGGCGGCGCGCTCGCGCGCGGTCGCGATCGACGCGTCGTGATAATCCAGGCCGATGAAACTCGACTTGGGGAACGCCTGGGCCATTACGATGGTGGAGGCGCCGTGTCCGCAGCCGATGTCGGCGACCCGGGCGCCGCGCTTCAGGCGCTCGACGACGCCGTCAAGCGCCGGCAGCCACTGGCTCACCAGATGCGCGCGATAGCCGGTGCGGAAGAAGCTCTCGGTGCCGCAGAACAGGCGATGGTTGTGCGCGTGCCAGCCCAGGCCTTCGCCCGAGCGGTAGGTTTCGACGATCTGGTCTTCATCGAGCCAGAACGAGGCCGCGACCTCGAAGGCAGGCGCCATGAAAACGGGGCTCTGGTCGAGCACCAGGACCATCGCCTGCGCCGGCGGCAGGGTAAAAGTCTGCTTCGCGGGATCGTAGGCGACATACCCGCCGGCCGCCTGGTTGGCGAGCCATTCGCGGACATAGCGTTCGCGAACGCCGGTTGCTTCGGCGAGCGACACCGACGTACAGGCACCCAGGTCGGCCATCGCCTTATAGAGGCCGAGCTTGCGCCCGACATTGACCAGCACGCCGGAAAAAGCGGCGCTGAGGTCGGTGACGACCTGGCCGATGAAAGCTTCGACCTCGCCCGAAGAGAGGGGTGGCGTGAATTGGGTCATGATCCGGTTCCTTTGCGTTCGCGGGGCACGGCCGGAAGCGGCCGTGTTCTGTGCCGCTTGAGGTAGCCGGCAAAGGGAAAATGGTCTTGATATACTCCGCCAAAGCCTTGTGAGATCGCGCCAATGACGACGGAACAACGCGCCGCAGCCAAGCTCGCCGCGCCGACCATCAATCTGGCCAGCGTCGTCTACGGCCTCGACGCCTACCTGCGCTCGCGCGGGGCCGACGCGGCTGAGGCCTTGCGCCGCGCCGGTCTCGAGCCCGGCGACCTCGGCGATCCCGACCGGCGCGTGCCGCTCATCCGCTATCTGGAGCTCCTGGAGATCTGCGCCGATCTCCTGGCCGATCGGCAATTCGGCCTGAAGTTCGGCGCCCAGTACGAGCCGCGGCACGTCGGCGTCGTCGGCAATGTCGCCCTCGCCTCGCGCACGGTCGGCGAAGCCTTCAAAATGATCGGGCGGTATCTCCCGACCATGGTCGACGCCACCGTGCACGGCGTGGAAGCGAGCGACAAGACCGTGTTCGTGTATTCCTACTATGTCGATCCGCTGATGATGTCGTACCGGCAGAAAGCCGACTGGGCGATCGCCTTTGCGTGCAACCTCATGCGCGTCGGGCTGGGCGATCCGCGTTGGACCCCGCAGGAGGTCCTGCTGCCGCAGTTGGCGGACGAAACGCCGGCGCAACGCCGCATCCGCGCGGAGATCATGGGCGACAACATCCGGGTCGGCCATCCCTGGGCCGGCATCCGGTTTGACGCCGGCCTGCTCGAGCGGCCGATGGCGACGGCCGATGCCATGATCGAGAGCCTGATGCGCCACTACGGCGATCTTCGGCTCGCCGCTCTGCCCGAACAGCTGGGCGAGATCGAGCAATTGCGCCGCGAGATCGCCCGCGTGCTGGTCAAGGGCGAGAGCGGCATAAAACACCTCGCCAAGGCGACCGGCACCTCGGTGCGGACGCTCCAGCGGCGGCTCAGGGATGCCGGCGTGAACTACTCCGACCTGCAGGACGACGTGCGCAAGACGCTGGCGCTGAACCTTTTGGAAAACGAGACCCTGGCGCTGGCGGAAATCGCCTTTTCGCTCGGCTACTCCGACGTCAGCGCGTTCAATCACGCCTTCCGACGCTGGGTCGGCCACTCGCCGGGCCATTATCGTCGACGGCGCGCGGTTCATTCA
>DATHNU010000183.1:0-6629 GCA_035485695.1 Reyranella sp.
TGGGCAAGGATTTCGACGGCCGCCGCGACATGGTCGAGGAGGCGGTCGGGCTGATGTTCGAGGCCTTCCACCGCCATCGCTACGACCACAAGGGCAAGTATTTCAGCGGCACCGTGGCGGCGCCCTACGAGATGCTGCCGCAGCCCCTCCAGATGCCGCATCCACCGCTCTACATGGCGGGCGGAACCGACCGCTCGATCGGCTACTGCGGCCGCAACGGCTTCGGCCTGATGCTGTCGACCTTGCCCAGCATCGAGACGCTGGCCGCGCAGACGGCGCTCTACAAGCGCGAGCTCGCCACCGCCTCGGCCGAACGGCGCAAGAATCCCGCGGCCGGCCAGATCGACATCGCGCGCTGGGTCTACATTGCCGACTCCGACAAGCAGGCGCGCGCCGACACCGAGCAGGCGATCGTGCGCCACATCTCCCATTTCGGCGGCTCGGGCACCGGCGGCTATCTCGGCTCGGTCTCGGAGAAGGGCAACCAGATCAACTACGACGATCTTCTGGCGACCACCTTGCTGCACGGCTCGGCCGAAACGGTGATCGCCCGCCTGCGCGAACTGCAGGCGCGCACGGGGATGACTTCCCTGCTGCTGCATTATCCGCCCTACTACGGCCGCGAGAAGGCGATGCGGAGCCTGAAGCTGTTCGCCGAGCGCGTGATCCCGGCCTTCCGGCCCCCGGCGCGACGGGCCGCGGCAGCGGAGTGACTCCGGCCAGGCGCGGCAACCTCTCGCTCGGCGCGCTCTACACGGTCCTGGCCATGCTGGGCTTCGCCGGCATGGACGCGATGAGCAAATGGCTGGTCGCCGACTACGCCATCAGCCAGATGATGTGGATCCGCTATGGCGTGTTCTGCCTGTTCGCCTGGCTCGTCGTGCGGCGAACCGGCCTGCGGGCGGCGTTCCGCACGCGGAGACCCTGGCTGCAGGCCGCCCGCTCGGTGCTGGCGGTGGTCGAAAGCGCGATCTTCGTCCTGGCCTTCAAATACCTGCCGCTGGCCGACGCGCATGCCATTGCCGCCACCGCGCCGCTGATCGTGATCGCACTGGGCGTGCTGTTCCTGGGCGAGCGCGCCGGCCTGGCGCGGTGGCTGGCCGTCGCCGCGGGCTTTGCAGGCGTATTGCTGATCGTGCATCCCGGCTTCAGGAGATTGGACTGGCCGTTGCTGCTGCCGCTGGTCGGCGCCTTCATGTGGGCCGGTTATCAGATCCTCGTGCGGCTGTGCTCGCGCGAGGACTCGGCCGAAACGACGCTGGTCTGGTCGGCGTTCGCCGCCTTCGCCGCGACCACGCTGGTCGGACCGTTCCAGTGGCAATGGCCGGACGCTTTCAGCGCGACCCTGCTTGTGGCCACCGCGCTGCTGGGCGCGCTGGCGCACTATGCGCTGATCAAGGCGCTCGACCACGCCGAGGCAAGCGCGGTGCAGCCGTACAGCTACACCCTGCTGGTCTGGGTCACCATCCTGGGCGCCCTCGTGTTCGGCGACATCCCCGACCATTGGACGCTCGCGGGGGCAGCCATCATCGTGGCCAGCGGCCTCTACACCTGGCATCACGACCGGCGGCTTTCAGCTTAAAGCATCATTCATTGCTGGGGGCGCGCCACTCCAATGGCGCGTCATGGTTTTCCGGACCGCGAGCCTCTGGCTCGCTCATGCGCGAGTCGCGCGGAGTAACCTCCGCGCTGAGAACGCTCGTCCAAATAGGCATGATTCGCCGCGCCACTGGAGTGGCGCGCCCCCAAGCGCGGCGTCCTAACGCGGCCACTGCCGGAGTGCCACCAGCCCGCCGTCGATCGGCAGCATCAGACCCGTAACCCAGCGCGATTCGTCGGAGGCGAGATAGACCGCGCCATGGGCGATGTCCCAGGCCGTGCCCTCGGTCTTCATCGGCACCATGTTCTTGCGCCGCTCGCGCGCCTCGGCGCCGAGATGGGCGACCATCGGCGTATGGACCGAGCCGACGACGATGCAATTGGCGCGGATGTTCTCCGTCGCATAGTCGGCCGCCACCGACATCGTGAAGCCGTGCAGGCCGGCCTTGGCCGTCGCATAGGCAACGGCGCCCGGGCTGCCGATCAGGCCGAGCGCGCCCGCGATCGACGACACCATGATGATCGAGCCGCCGCCGCCTTCCTTCATCTTCGGCAGGCAGTACTTGGTGCACAGCATGGTGGTGGTGAGGTTGGCCTCCAGCACCTTGTGCCAGTCGGCCAGGGTCACGGTCTCCGGCGTGCCCGGCGCGCCGATGCCGACATTGTTGTGCAGGATGTCGAGCCGGCCGTACTTCTTGACGGCGAACTCAGCCATCGCCTCGGCGGCATCGGCCTTGGCGACGTCGCCCGCGAACACCGCGGCCTCGCCGCCTTCGCCCTTGATCTGCTTGGCGAGCTTGTCGGCGCGCTCGGCGCTGCGATTGACCAGCACCACCTTGGCGCCCTCGCGCGCGAACATCAGCGCCGTCGCCATGCCGTTGCCGACGCCCTCGCCACGCGGCGCCGCACCTGTCACCACCGCGACCTTGTCCTTGAGACGTCCGGCCATTTCGCTCCCCTTCGATCCGATGCTATTTCGTCGGCGAACCTTAGCCGGGAGCCTCGCGCCATGGCCAGCAACTCCACCGGTCTCGAAGGCGGCTGCACCTGCCGCCACGTGCGCTATCGCATGACATCCGGGCCGCTGTTCGTGCATTGCTGCCATTGCCGCTGGTGCCAGCGCGAGAGCGGCGCCGCGTTTGCGCTCAACGCCATGATCGAGGCCGACCGGGTGGAGTTGCTGAGTGGCGAGCCCGAGGCGGTGATGACGCCGTCGGCGAGCGGCAAGGGCCAGAAGATCTGGCGCTGTCCCCGGTGCCGCATCGCCGTGTGGAGCAACTACGCGGGCGCCGGCGATGCGTTGCGCTTCGTCCGTGTCGGCACCCTCGACGAACCCAATCGCGTGCCGCCCGACATCCACATCTTCACCCTGTCCAAGCAGCCCTGGGTCGTGCTGCCCGAAGGGACGCCGGCGGTGAAGGAGTATTACCAGGCGAGCAGGATGTGGCCGAAGGAGAGCCTGGCGCGGCGGGCGGCGCTGAAGCGCAATTAGAGCAGACTCCGATTGGATGGACGCACGTCTTTGCCGGGGGCGCGCCACTCCAGTGGCGCGTCTTCTCATGCTCATGCGGACCAGCTTGCCCTGAGCCTGCCGAAGGGTCTCGCTCGCTCACGATCATGAGCGGGCGGGACGCCGCAGGCGCATGTGAATGCGCCGAGTCCGGAAGATCATGACGCGCCACTGGAGTGGCGCGCCCCCAGCGATGACTTGATTTCAAGTGATCGGCACGTCAGCTAAAGCCGGCTGAGATCGGCCACCAAGGCGGCAACGCTGCGCGTGCCCAGGCTCACGATCAGGATATCGTTGTCGACGCGCAGGTATTGATGGCCGGCCGGCGACGGCGACAGCTTGGCGATCAGCGCCGCCGGCAGCGTCTCGCCCGCGACACCGTCGGGAAGCGGCTGGTCCATCTTCCACACCTGCTTCGCCGGGACGGACACGGCGCAGACACTGTTCTTCTTCACCAGACCGGCCGGACAACGGCCGGCGGCGACTTCGTCACGATAGTAGGCGTAGACGGCGTCACGGTCGCGCTGCGGCACGACGATGTTGAGCGTCGGCAACGGCGAATCCTGCACCGCCGGCGCAGTGGCGCGGCTGGGCGCCTTGTCCTTTTGTGCCGGCGCCGGTTGGGCCGATGCCGGCAAGACCAACGCCAGGCTCGCTGCGGACAAAAGCATGAGCGGAATAGCACGCATGGCGGCGCGTCCTACAGAGGCGAGGGACACGAGTCAGCTCCCGGACGTGCTCCCCGACGTCCTACTCTCTGACTCATGGCATTCTGCGCCCAGGTTGCCTCCCGGTGGGGAGGCCACACGACAACGACGCCAGCGCCTCCCGACAGGAGGACTTCGCGACCGACATAGGCGGCCTTCCATTCATCAAAGGCAAAACCGCCGGCAGAGTAGTATTTATCGGCGACTTCGGGAGGCACCCCGCCGCGGGGCCTGATCCTCTGACCGACGCGCAAGCTGAGTTCGGGATTTCTCGCGACTTCCGGCCGGACGCCTAGGATCCGCGTAACGACGACGCCAACCCGCACGCCGTCGGACTTCTCGTTGACGACGGACGTGATACGCCCAAGGAAGATATAGTCCGAGGTGCAAAGCATCTCTTCCGGTGGTGCCGGTAGAGGTGAAATCGCCTGCGCCGCCGATGAGACAAGCGTGACCAGACCAAACACAGCGACGCGCCGATAGAAGTGATGCATCGCGACCTCAACCTATCCAATATTCAGGCAGCTTCATTGCTAGCCACTTGGCCAATGCCGCGTTCACGGCGACCGGCTTCTCCTGCGCCATCCAGTGGCCGGAATTCACCACGACCTCGGTGAGATCGGCACAATCCTGCCGCATCGGCTGGGCGAGCCGGGAGTGCATCGTCTCGCAGGTCACGTCGTAGGCGCCGTGCAGGAACAGCACGGGCATGGAAAGCTTGCCGCCATTCTGCGCGCGCCTGGCATAGGCGCCGTTGGCCTTGTGGTTCATGTACCAGGAGTCCGGTCCGAAGAAGCCGTTCCGCGTCAGCGCCGCGGTGTAAGCCGCCATGTCCTGCTCGGTGATGACGTCGGGATCGCGCGGCACGTCGGGGAAACCTGCGCCGCCCGCCCAGCCGCCGTTCTTGCGGACCGACGCCGTGCGGCTGGGCTTGCCGACGGCTTTGGGATCGCCCTTGCGGAACAGCGCCTTCACGACATTGCGGATGTTGGCCTCGAAGCCTTTGCAGGCCTTGTCGAAGCTTTCCTCGTAGAAGAACTGGTAGTCCCACTGGCCGGCCGGGAATTCGGCCTCGGGATAGACCTTGCGGTCGACCAGCGACACCACGGCGTCCAGGGTGAAGCCCGACGCGAGATAGGGCACGCAAAGGCTCGCCACGCCCACCGTCTTGTCGGGATGATGGGCGGCCATGTTCCACACCACCGGGCTGCCCCAGTCGTGGCCGATCCACACGGCGCGATCTTGTCCATGGGCGCGGCCGAGCGAGCCCAGCAGTTCCAGCATGTCCTCGACGATCAATTCCTGGGCAAAATCCTCGTGCCGCGTGTAGGTGCTGGAGCGGCCGTAGCCGCGCATGTCGGGCGCGATGCAGCGGAAGCCAAGGGCTGCCATCGCCGGCAGCTGGTGCCGCCACGAGAGCGAGAGCTCGGGCCAGCCATGGCAGAAGATCAGCAGCGGCGCGCCTTCCGCTCCGCAGGCGAGATAGCCCGTGGTGTGACGCGCGGTCTTGACGGTGTGTTCGGTGATCGGGAATGTCATGGGAAGGAGAAAATCCCATGGAAATCGACACCGGCACAACCGAACTTTTATGCGCCGTGCGCGACGGCGTGGCGCTGATCACGCTCAACCGTCCCGAGGCGCGCAACGCCATGTCGGACAAATTGACTCCGGCGCTGCGCACCCAGATCAAGGAGCGCGGCGAGGATCCCGCTGTCGGCGCCCTCCTGATCACCGGCGCCGGCACCGCCTTCTGCAGCGGCGGCGACGTCAAGGGCATGGGCGGTCGCGGACCGCGCGGCCAGATGGGCTTCGACGAACGGGTTATCGATTTGCGTCAGCGCCAGGCGGCACTCACCGGCGCGCTGGTCGCGGTGCGCAAGCCGACCATCGCCGCATTACCCGGCGCGGCCGCCGGCGCCGGGCTTGCCATCGCGCTTGCCTGCGACATCCGGATCGCTGCCCGATCGGCCTTCGTCAGCACCGGTTACGCGCGGGTCGGGCTTTCGGGCGACTACGGCATTGCCTGGCTGCTGACCCGCGCCGTGGGATCGGTGCGGGCGCGCGAGCTGATGTTCACCGCCGAGCGGGTCGACGCCGAGCGCTGCGAGCGCATCGGGCTGGTCAACAGGATCGTGGCCGACGACAAGTTGCAGGAGGAGGCCTTCGCCTTCGCCAAATCGCTGGCCGAGGGGCCTCGCGTAGCGCTACGCAACATGAAGGACAACCTCGACGACGCGCTGCATGTCGACTACCCGACCGCGCTCTACCGCGAGGCCGAGCGGCTGGTCCAGGCCTCGCGCACCGAGGACCACAAGGAAGCGGTGCGGGCGTTCGTGGAGAAGAGGAAGCCGGTGTTCGTGGGACGTTAAACTGGAGCGCGGACCTCCAGGTCCGCATCATGATCATGAGCGGACCTGGAGGTCCGCGCTCCGTATGAGATGAGAGCGCCACTGGAGTGGCGCGCTCCCAGCAAAGACTTAAACTCGAATTGCCATCTTGCCGCGGTTCCTGCCGGCAAAAAGGCCGATCAGCGCTTCGGGCGCCTTGTCGAGGCCGTCGACGACATCGACCACGGCCTTGATCCTGCCCTCGGCGACCCACCGCGCCAGCCGCGCTTCGGCCTCGGCGCGGCGGTCGTAGAAATCCATGACGATGAAGCCTTCCATGCGGAGCCGCTTGGTGACCACGAGGCCCGGCACCGCCATCGGCCCCGGTGCAGGCTTCTCTACGTCGTATTGCGAGACGTTGCCGCAGCAGACGATGCGGCCGCGCAGGTTCATCAGCGACAGGGCGGCGTCGAGCACGGGCCCGCC
>DATHNU010000184.1:0-11731 GCA_035485695.1 Reyranella sp.
GGTGCGCACCATGATGGCGCGGCAGTCGCGCGGCGCGCGCTTCAGCAGCAGCCGTGCCTCGCGGAAGGAATAGTCGAGCTCGGAGAACACCGCGTCGCGCCAGGTCTCGGTTTTTCCGCCGCGCAGCAGCGGCAGCAGCGAGCGGCCTTCCACGAGATGCTCGTACGCCGGCTGGCCCAGCGCCGCGAGACAGGTTGGCACGACATCGATCGCCTCGACGAAGCGGCGATCGACGGTGCCGCGCGTGGCGTCGGCTGACGGATCGGGATCGTAGACGATGAAGGGCACGCGCAGCGCCTCTTCGAAAAACATCTCCTTCTCGCCCAGCCAATGGTCGCCGAGAAAATCGCCGTGGTCGGCGGTGAAGAAGATCAGCGTGTCGTCGAAGCGGCCAAGTCTCTTCAGCTGATCGAACAGGCGGTCGAGCCAGTCGTCGATTTGCCTGATCAGGCCCATATAGGCCGGCCGCACCGTTTCCGGCGCATCGGGGCGCTGAAAGGAGATCGACTCCTCGTGCTGGCGGTAGGCGGCGAGCACAGGATGCTGGTCGATGAGCTCGCGCTTGTCGCGGTTGAGCGGCAGGCAATCCTTGGCGCCGTACATCTTGTGATAGGGCGCCGGCGCCATGTAGGGCCAGTGCGGCTTGACGTAACTCAGATGCAGGAACCACGGCTTCTCGCCCATATCCTCGACGAAGCGCATGGCCTCGCGCGTCATGTAGGCCGTCTCGGAATGCTCCTCGGCGACCCGTGCGGGCAGGCGCACGTTGCGCATGTGCCAGCCCGAGAGCTTCTCACCATCCGGGCCGTCCGCCGCGATCACGTAGTCGCTCCACGGATCGTCGGAATTGTAGCCCTGCGCGCGCAGATAAGCGGCGTAGCCGCTCTCATTGCCGGGCGGCGAGTGGCCGTCATAGCGATCGAGTTCCTCGAAGCGGCCGGCGCGCATCAGCGCGGCCAGTGCCGAGCCGCCTTCGATGCCATAACGCTCCAGACCGTCGGTGTCGGGCAGCACGTGCGTCTTGCCGGCCAGCGCGACGCGCATGCCGGTCGGCTGCAGGTAATCGCCGATGGTCCGCTCGCGCAGGGACAAGGGCACGCGGTTCCAGGTGGCGCCGTTGCTGAACATGTAGCGGCCGGTGTAATAGCTCATGCGCGAGGGGCCGCAGACGCCGGACTGCACATAGGCGCACGGAAACAGGACGCCCCGCCGCGCCAGACTGTCGATAGCGGGCGTCTCGAGGTGCGGATGGCCGGCGCACGACAGGTGATCGGCGCGCAGCTGATCGCACATGATGAACAGAACGTTTTTGACCTTGCCCACGAGGTTTCCCCTCTCGACGGCTTCCGCGCCGTTGTCCTATCTAAGCCGCATGACCGACAGCCCGTCCATCCGCGATATTCTCGATTTCTGGTTCCTGCCGCTTGGCGATCCAGGCCACGGCAAGCCGCGCGAGATCTGGTGGAAGGGTCCGACGGAGTTCGACGCCGAGATCCGGGACCGCTTCGGCGCAGCGTTCGACCGGGCGCTGGATGGCGCCTTCGATACCTGGCGGCAGTCGCCCGACGGAGCGCTGGCCCACATCATTTTATGCGACCAGTTCCCGCGCAACATGCACCGCAAGACGGCGCGCGCCTTCGCCGGCGATGCCAAGGCACTGAAAACGGCGCGGCTGGCGCTGGCGCGGTCCTATCCGACGGCCTTCAACATCACGATGCGGCTCTTCTTCTACATGCCGTTCCAGCACAGCGAGTCCCTCGGCGACCAGGAGCTGGGCTGCGCCTTGTTCGCGGCGTTCGAGGACGAAGAGACCACGAAGCACGCCGTCGAGCATCGCGATGTCATCCAGCGATTCGGCCGCTTCCCCCATCGCAACGACGCGCTGGGCCGGGTCTGCACGCCGGACGAGCTCGACTATCTCAAGACGGGCAACCGCTACGGGCAGTGATTCTATTCTCTCGGACGATTTTCCGTCGTCTCGACCAAGGCCCGAGGGGCCGCGTGGAGAGACCTTCTCCCAACAACAAGCCACTTATCGTCGAAGCAAGGTCCCTCGGCTTCGCTCGGGACGACGGGTTAGCTTCGCTTGACGACTTCGCGATAGAGATCGGCAGTGGCGGCATCAAAGCAGCAAAAGATGACTCCCGAGACGCCGCCTTCGTGGGCCTTGACCTCGCGCATGGCGATTTCTGTCGCCGGTTGCTTCGGATAACCGTAGACACCGGTCGAGATCGCCGGAAAAGCGATGCTTGAAAGACCATGTTGCTCGGCCAACGCCAGGCTGTTGCGGTAGCAGCGCGCCAACAGGTCGGGTTCACCGGACGCGCCGCCGCGCCACACCGGTCCGACTGTATGGATGACGTGGCGCGCCTTCAGCCGGTAACCCCTGGTTATTTTGGCTTCGCCGGTCGGACAGCCATGCAAGGCACGGCATTCGGCCAGAAGCTCCCGACCGGCCGCGCGATGAATCGCACCGTCGACGCCGCCGCCGCCCAGCAGGCTTTCGTTGGCCGCATTGACGATCGCATCGACGTCGAGGCGCGTGATGTCGCCCTCGACGATTTCGATGCGCATCGCGTTACCAGGTGCGGACGGGACCGGTGTCGATGTGGACGAAGCCCGAGCGCGGATAGAAGCCGACGCCGCCCATGTCGAGCGAGCGGGCAGCCTGCTGCATCCGGAACACGGGCACGCCCGGGAAGCGGATATCCATGGCGTTGCCGTTGATGTGCTGGCTGTCGGAGGCGACGCCGCGGCTGACGCTAGCCAGCCACGCGTTGGTCGTGGGCGACCGGTAGGCCGAGAGCACTTCGACGGTGCCGCCGTAGCCCACGATCTTCGTGGTGTGCCACAGCACGTCGAACAGCAACGGGTCCATCTCGGTCTGGGCATTGTCCCGCGTGTCGCGCAGGAAGTGGTTCAGCTTGTCGAGCGCGGCGCGGTGATAGGCGCCTTCCGACCAATAGGTCACGGCCAGCGTTTCGCCGGAGTTGACGTTCACCAGGCTGAGACTGCGCGGGCTCGTCGTATCGAGCACCGGCGGCGGAAGAGGTGCTGCGGGAGCGAAGCCGCCGTAGCGCGAGCCGCGCAGGGTTTGCGGTGTGGTGTGCTTGGCAGCGGCCGGGCGTTGCGCCGAACGGGCAACCGAGGCCTTCTGGACGACCGCCTTGGCGGCCGGTTGTTTCTTGGTGGTCTGTTCCGCGCTCGCGCCGCGTAGAACTTCAGGTAGTTTCGATCCCGCAGGATGAGTGGTCTGGGCGGCGCCCACACCGGCAAAAGCCAGCATGGCCACCAGGCTCAACACGAAACTGCGCATCCCGTCCCCTGGTTGTTGTATTTATGCCACAGTATTCATATCAGAGTCCGATTCCTGACACAAAGCGAAATTCAGGGTCACGGGCCAGAGCGAGGCCGACGACCTCGCCCACGAGGCAGAGAGTCGGTCCTTCGAGGCCGGCACGCGCAGTCTGACGCTCGACGGTGGCCAAGGTGCCGACGACGCGCCGCTCGCGACTCGTGGTGCCGTTCTCGATCAGGGCAACCGGCGTGTCGGCCGGCAAACCATGCGCAATGAGCTGGCTGGCGATCATCGGCAAAGTTTCAGCGCCCATGTAGATGACGACGGTCTGGCGCGGCCGCGCCAGCATGGGCCAATCGAGATCGACATTTCCGTCCTTGAGATGGCCGGTGACGAAGACGCAGGCCTGGGCGTGATCGCGATGGGTGAGCGGGATGCCGGCGCTGGCGGCGCAGCCCAGTGCCGCCGTCACGCCCGGCACGACTTCCACCGCGATGCCGGCCTGCATCAGCGCCTCGACCTCCTCGCCGCCGCGGCCGAACACGAAGGGATCGCCGCCCTTCAGCCGCACCACGCTCTTGCCGGCGCGCGCCAGGCTCACCAGCCGCTCGTTGATCGCTGCCTGGGTCAGGGCGTGGTGACCGCTGCGCTTGCCGACATGGATGCGCTCGGCATCGCGCCGGGCCATCGCCAGAACCTCGGGCGCCACCAGCCGGTCGTAGACGACGACATCGGCGCGCTGCAGCAGGCGATGGGCCTTCATGGTCAAAAGGTCGGGGTCGCCGGGACCGGCGCCGACCAGATGCACCATGCCGATCGTCGGCGCCTCATGACGGGCGCTGTCGAGCAGGCGGATCAGCTCGCGGCGCGCGCCGATCTCGTCGCCGGCCAGCGCCATCTCGCCGATGCGGCCGGCGAAGACGCGATCCCAGAATCGGCGGCGCGCGCGCGGCTGATCGAGGGTGCGGCGGACCTGCTCGCGGAAGATCTCGGCGAAGCGCGCCATCCGGCCGATCGCCGCCGGCAGGGCGCGTTCGATCTCGGCGCGCAGCCGGCGCGCCAGCGCGGGCGCGGCACCGCCAGTCGAGATGGCGATGGTGATGGGCGCACGATCGACGATCGCCGGCATGATGAAGCTCGAGAGCTTCGGCCGGTCGACGACATTCACCGGCACGCAACGCCACTGGCAGGCTTGCGACACCTGCGCCTGCAGCGCCTCGTCGGCGGTGGCGACGATCACCAGCGACATGCCGGCGAGATCGTCCTCGTCGAAGCCACGACCTGCCCAGGAAATGAGTCCGTCGGCGATCATTTGTGCGATCTCGCCGACCACGGTGTCGGCGATCAGGGTCACGCGCGCACCGGCCGACAGCAGCAGCTCGGCTTTGCGCGCGGCCGCCTCGGTGCCGCCAACCACCAGCACGTGGCGATCCTGCAAGGTGAGGAAGAGCGGGAAGCTTTGCATCACGCGGCCTTCCTTGCCGCTTTGTTTGCCGCTTTCCGGGGCCGTGCCGCCCGCACAAGCGCGCGGATCTCGGGACGGCAGGAGCCGCAGTTGGTGCCGGCGCGCGTGACAGCGCCCACGGCGTCGAGACTCGCCGCGCCATCGGCGATGGCCATCGCCACCGCGGCGCACGACACGCCGAAGCAGGCGCAGATCTCGCCACCGCGGTCCGCGGCATCGCCGCCATGCAGCAGCAGGTTTCGTTGCTCGACGCCGAGACGGCCCATGGCCATGAACGGCGCCAGGCGATCACGCAGCGCCTCGTTGCGCGTCTCGCCGAGCGCCAGCACCGCCTCGAGCCGGCCGTCGCTCAGCACCGCCCCGATGCCGTCTTCGGCCTCCAGCCAGGGGCCGGGATTGGTGGCGCGCACGGCCGCCGACAGCGCCCGGCGCGCGGTCTCGAGCGGCTGCTCGCCCGCCAGTAGCCAGGCGTGGTAGCCGGCGCCCCTGATCCGCGCCCAATAGGAGACTTCAGGCAGCATGACCGGTCTCCGAGCGAGAATCGTGCCATGCCAGAGGATCGGCAGGCGGCGAATCTCGACCGGCGTGTGCTTGAGTTCGGGCTGGCCGGAGATCGGATCGACCGCGGGATTGACCGCCGCGTTGATGCGGCCGGCACGCGAGCCCTGGGCCGTCCAGTGCATGGCTGCGAAAGCGTCGCCGGGGCGTAATGCATCCGTCACATGTACACGCAAGGAAGCACGGCCCCAGGCGCTGGTCACTTCGGCGATGTCGCCATCCGCCAAATCGCGTGCGGTTGCATCCATTTGATGCAGTTCTATCGTGGGCTCGGGGCGATGACCCGCCAGGCGCGCCGATTTCCCGGTGCGGGTCATGGTGTGCCACTGGTCGCGCACCCGCCCCGTGTTCAATCGCAGCGGCTGTTTGTCCGTGGTGGCATGCACGGGCGCGCACGGCGCGACGGCGACGAAGCGCGCTCGACGATCGGGGTGGAAGAAGCCGCCGTCGGCGAAGAAGCGTCGCCCCTCCGAAGGGGCGCTCGTTCTGCCATCGGCCGGCGCCGGCCACACGAACGTCTGCAATGCCTCGTAGCCGCGATCGTCGAGCCGGGCATACCCGCCGATGTCGAAATCGCGCGTGCCGTCGTTCTCGAAGGCCGAAAGTGCGGCATGCTCGCGGAAGATGTCCGCGACGCCGTGCCAGGCGAAGGCCTCGCCGAAACCCAGGCGGCGGGCAACCTCGGCGATGATCCACCAGTCGGGCCGCGCCTCGCCGGGCGGCGGCAGGAACGACCGCTGGCGCGAGATGCCGCGTTCGGAATTGGTGACCGTGCCGTCCTTCTCCGCCCAGGCGAGCGCGGGCAAGCGGATGCGACAGGCATCGACGGTGTCGCTGGCCCGCACCGCCTCGGAGACGATCGAGAGTTTGCATCCCTTCAACGCCGCGCGCACCGCATCGGCGTTGGGCAGGCTGGCGACCGGGTTGGTCGCCATGATCCACACCGCCTTGATCTCGCCGCGCCCCACCGCATCGAAGAGATCGACCGCCTTCAGGCCGGGCCGCGTGGCCACGCGCGCGGCGCGCCAGAAGCGGCCGACCCGATCGATGTCGGCCGGCGTGAACTCCATGTGCGCGGCCAGCGTGTTGGCGAGCGCGCCGACTTCGCGGCCGCCCATGGCGTTGGGCTGGCCGGTGATGGAGAACGGCCCCATGCCCGGCCGGCCGATGCGGCCGGTCAAAAGATGGCAGTTGATTAGGGCGTTCACCTTGTCGACGCCGGCGCTCGACTGGTTGACGCCCTGCGAATAGAGCGTGACGGTCTTCTCGGTCCTGGCGAACCAGTCGAAGAAGGTCGCCAAGTCGGAAGCGGGCAAATCGCAATGCGCGAGATCGGTGGCGCGCGCCGCGATCAGCGCATCGTCGAGGCCGCTCGTGTGCTGCTCAACGAAGCGCGTGGCGCGGGCGCCGCGACGATCCAGGTCGGCCAGCAGGCCGTTGAACAGGGCGACGTCGCTGCCAGGCTTCAAGGCCAGGTGCAGATCGGCGATGTCGCAGGTCTCGGTGCGGCGCGGATCGATGACGACGATCTTCAAGGTGGGCCGCTCGCGCTTGGCGGCCTCAAGACGCTGGAACAGCACCGGATGGCACCAGGCGAGATTGCTGCCGACCAGCACGACGAGGTCGGCTCGCTCGAAATCCTCGTAGAGGCCCGGCACGGTGTCGCTGCCGAAGGCGCGCTTGTGGCCGGCGACCGACGAGGCCATGCAGAGCCGCGAATTGGTGTCGATGTTGGCCGTGCCGAGAAAGCCCTTGCTGAGCTTGTTGGCGGCGTAATAGTCCTCGGTCAGCAACTGACCGGAAACATAGAAGGCCACGGCGTCGGGGCCGTATCGGTCGATCGTGTCGCGCAGGCCTTGCGTCACGGCATCGAGCGCGGTGTCCCATGACACACGACGGCCGTCGATCTCGGGATGGAGCAGCCGGTCCTCGAGCGACAGCGTCTCGCCCAGCGCCGCACCCTTGGAGCAGAGCCGCCCGCGGCTGGCGGGATGGTCCGGGTCGCCGGCGATCCCGGCGCCGCCCGCTCCATCCGGAGTGGCGACGATGCCGCAACCAACGCCGCAATAGGGACAGGTGGTACGAACGGGGCTCACGGAGCGCGGACCTCCAGGTCCGCATCATCCTCATGAGCGGACCTGGAGGTCCGCGCTCCGGAAGACTCAGTACACATCGCGCTGATAGCGGCCGGCCTTGGTGAGGCCGTCGAGCCAGGCCTTGGCGCCCGTGCCCTTGCCGCCCTGCTGCGCAGCGATTTCCAGCAGCGTGTCCTCGACGTCCTTGGCCATGCGCTTGGCGTCGCCGCAGACATAGAAATGCGCGCCTTTGTCGAGCCACGCCCAGAGCTCGGCCGCGTTCTCGCGCATGCGATGCTGGACGTAGACCTTGTCCGCCTGGTCGCGCGAGAAAGCGAGGTCGAGCTTTTCGAGCACGCCGCGGCGCTGCCAGTCGACGATCTGGTCCTCGTACAGAAAGTCGGTGGCGCGTTTCTGCTCGCCGAAGAACAGCCAGTTCGGCCCCTTGGCGCTGCGCGCCTCGCGCTCCTCGAGGAAGGCGCGGAACGGGGCGATGCCGGTGCCGGGTCCGACCATGATGGCGGGCAGCGTGTCGTCGGCGGGCGGCGCGAAACCGTGGCTCTTTTGCACGAAGACAGGCACGACATCGCCTGGCTTGGCGAAATCGGCGAGATAGCAGGAGCCGATGCCGGTGCGCTGCCGGTCGTTGCTGTCCCAACGTACCGCCGACACGGTGAGATGGACCTCGCGCGGATGGGCTTTCGACGAGGAGGCGATCGAGTAGAGCCGGGGCTGCAGGCGGTCGAGCGACTTCAACAAGCCGGGCAGCGAGGGCATCACGGAGGGAAAGGCCAGCAGCAGGTCCAAAAGGTCAGCCTCGGCCAGTTCCGGCGGCCCCGCACCCTCGGCCAGCGCCTGCAGCTTGAGCGCTTCCTCGCCGTCGAAGGCGCGCGTCGCCAGGAACATCAGGCAATCGTCGCTCGGCCGGGCGATGTCGACCTTGCTCAAAAGGACCTGGCGCAGCGGCAGAGCCTCGCCATCGAAGGCCACGATCTCCTCGCCGGTGGCGCCGACGCGATCGAGGACGGACTGGACGAGCTGCGGGTTCTTGCGGGCGAACACGCCAAGGCTGTCGCCGGCCTCGTAGGTGAGGTCGGTCGTCGACAGGTCGAACACGACATGGCGCACGTCCTTCTCGGATCCGGGACGGTTCAGCGGATAGGCGTCGACCAGGGTGGCTAGCGCCGGCCGGTCGCGCGTGCCGAGCGGGCCCGCGGTCTTCACCGCTGGCGCCGCTGGCGCCTCACCGCGCTGCGATTCGAGGGCGGCCAACAGTTCCTTCAGCTTGCGCTGGGTCTCCTTGCCGCCCGGCACGCAGCGCCCCATGTCGGGCTCGGCGCCCGTCCACACCGCCTCGGCATAGGTCTGGCAGAGATAGCCGCACTGGCCGCAATCGAGCTGCGCCGTTGCCGCCATGAGCTGGCGTTGTGGTTTTCTGTCCCGGGCCAACGCCAGGCGCTCGGCCATGGCAAGCGACGGATCGTGCCAAGGCTGGTCCTCGTCGGGTTCGTCGGCCTCGGGAGAAGCGCCAGCCTCACCGGCGGGCTCGCCGCTGACTCCAAGATAGGCGGCAAAAAAACCGTTCAGCCAGGCGCGTTGCTCGCTCGAGAACGGCGCGTTCTCCGGGATCAACGACGGGATGGACGCAACGGCGTTCATGCCGCGAGCGCCCGCAGCGGGGCGCGATCGGCGAGCGCGCGCAAGGCCGCGATCTCGTGACGGCGGCAGAATTCGAAGAACGACTCGCCGGGCGCCTGGCGATGGGCAAGCCAGGCCGCGAGCAGGCGCTCGAGCAGCGGCGGCAGGTCGTCGAACGCCACCGACTGGGCGTATTCGCGCGCCATCGCCTGCTCGGCGGTCGAAGCGGCGCCGCCACCGATATAGACGTGATAGCCCTCCACGCTGTCTTCACCCTGATCGACCTTGCAGGCGAGCAAGCCGATATCGCCGACATAATGTTGGGCGCAGGAGTGGTGACAGCCCGTAAGGTGGATGTTGAGGGGCAGGTCAACCGCCACGCGCGCTTCGAGATAGTCGGCGAGTCTCAGCGCATGGCCCTTGGTGTTCGAAGCCGAGAACTTGCAGCCGGCATTGCCGGTGCAGGCCACCAGGCCGCGCCGGATGGCGCTCGCCTCGATGCCCAGGCCCAGGGCATTGATGGCCGCGATGCAGATGCCGACGTCGCGGTCGGCGACATCGGAGATCAGCAGGTTCTGCCACACCGTGAGTCGCAGCGTGCCGCTGCCAAAGCGTTCGGAAATCTCGGCGAGGCCGCGCATTTGCCCGGACGTCAGCCGGCCGACCGGCAGCACCAGGCCGAGATAATTGAGGCCGGCCTGCTTCTGGGCGTAGACGCCGATATGGGCCCCTTTGTCAGCCATCGGCCGCGGCGCCACCTCGGCGCCGGCGGCACGGCGCAGCGAGCCGCCATGCTCCTTCTCGACTTCGGCGATGAAGGCCTCGCGGCCCATCCGGTCGAGCACGTATTTCAGGCGTGCCTTCAGGCGGTTGGTGCGATCGCCATGGGCAATGAAGGCACGCACCACGGCGCCTGCCACCTGCACGCATTCCTCGGGCTTCAGAAGGATGCCGGTCTCGAAGGCGAAATCGCGATGGCCGGTGATGCCGCCCAGCTGCAGACGAAAATAGACTCCAGGTTCGCAGCCTTCGCCGCCGGTGACCTGGCAGGCCACGAAGCCGATATCGTTGGTGTCCTCGAGCACAGGCACGCGCCCGCCGCCGTCGAAGGCGATGTTGAACTTGCGCGGCAGGCCGTACATCTCGCGATGATTGAGGATGTAGTGGTGCATGGCGCTGCAGAGCGGCCGCGTGTCGTAGATTTCCTGCGGGTCGATGCCGGCGGTCGGGCTGCCGGTGATGTTGCGGATATTGTCGGCGCCCGAACCGCGCGAGGTCAGCCCCAACGCCTGTATCGCTAAAAGCATGTCGACGGCGTGTGCCGCGCCGATCTCGCGGATCTGCAGGTTGGCGCGCGTCGTCACATCGGCATAGCCGCCGCCGAAGGAATCGGCGGCATCGGCCAGGCCACGCATCTGCCAGGCGTTGAAGATGCCGTTGGGAATGCGCAGGCGACACATGAAGGAGTTTTGGGCCGGCGCGACGAAGAACAGGCCTTGGTACTTGGTCAGGAAGACGTCGATGCCTTTGGGGAATTCACCCGCTTCGGAGCGCGCAACCACCTCGTCCCAGCGGTCGAGTGGATGACGCGCACGCTTGGCGGTCTCCTCGGCAACCAGCTTGCCGCCCGCCGCCACTGCGCGGTCCTGGGCGGCGTATTGCAGCGCATCGGGGCCAATTGACTGGGAGGGCGGCTGAGCCGCCGGCGCGCCGGTCGCACGGCTTGCCAGCCGGTCGGCGGCCTTGCGGGCCTCGATTCCGCTGACGAAGCCTTGCAGCCACTGCTTCTGCTGATCGTCGAATTCGCTCATGGCACGGGTCAGGCCGCTACCCGCGTCGGCACCCGGTGCCGCGCGTACAGGAATTCCAGCACTGCCGCGCGGCAGCGCGCGTATTCGGGGTCGGTGGCGAGTTCGAGCCTGCGCCGCGGCCGCGGCAGGTCGATCTTCAACACCTCGCCGATGGTGGCGGCCGGCCCGTTGGTCATCATCACCACGCGGTCCGACAGCAGCACCGCCTCGTCGACGTCATGAGTGATCATCAGCACGGTGTTGCCGAGCTTGGCGTGGATCTCCATCACGCTGTCCTGCAGGTGGGCGCGCGTCAGCGCATCGAGGGCGCCGAACGGCTCGTCCATCAGCAGCACCTTGGGCTGCATGGCGAGCGCGCGGGCGATGCCGACCCGCTGCTTCATGCCGCCGGAGACTTCGTGCGGGCGCTTGTCCTTGGCCTGCGCCATCTGCACCAGCTCGAGGTTGTGCATGACCCAGTCGTGACGCTCGACCTTCGACTTGCTCGAGCCGAACACCTTGTCGACAGCGATCGCCACGTTGCCGTAGACGGTGAGCCAGGGCAGCAGCGAATGGTTCTGGAAGACGATAGCGCGGTCGGGACCGGGCTCGTCCACCACTTTGCCTTCGAGAAACACCTCGCCGGTCGTCGACTTCAGCAGCCCGCCCAGGATGTTGAGCAGGGTCGACTTGCCGCAGCCGGAATGGCCGATCATCGACACGAACTCGCCCTGGGCGATGGTGAGGTCTATATCGCGCAGCACTTCCGTCGCCATCTGCCCGCGACGGAAGCTCATGCCGATCTGCTCGAACTTGAGATAGGGGCGATCCATGGTCGATCCTCCTACTGCGCCGAGACGCCGTGCGAGACGAAGTGCCCGACCGTGGCGATCAGCTTGTCGAGCAG
>DATHNU010000185.1:0-2327 GCA_035485695.1 Reyranella sp.
ACCGGCTCGCCGTCGATCTTCACCACCGGCGTCACGAACGAGGTCGCGCTGGTGATGAACGCTTCCTTGGCCTTCTTTGCTTCGGCCAGCGTGAACGGCCGCTCGACGAACTTGAGCTGAAGTGCATCGACCATCGACTTCAGCGTATGGCGCGTGATGCCGGCCAGGATGGCATTGTCGGTCTGGCGGCTCACCAGTTCGCCGTCCTGGGTCACGATCCAGGCATTGGTCGAGGCGCCCTCGGTGACCCTGCCCTCCTCGTCAACCAGCCAGGCCTCGTAGGCGCCGCTCTCGCGCGCTGCCTGCTTGGCGAGCACGTTGGGCAGCAGGGCGACCGTCTTGATGTCGCAGCGCCCCCAGCGGATATCGGGATGGCTCTTCACCGCGACACCGGTGCCGGCATCGGCTTCGGCGCGCTTGGAGTTCTTGGTCGTCAGCACCAGCGCCGGCTTGACGGGCGTCGTCGGGAAGCCATGGTCACGCCGCGCCACGCCGCGCGTCACCTGCATGTAGACCAGCCCGTCGCGCAGTCGGTTGCGCCGCATCAGCTCGCGCATGATGAAGCCCAGGGTCGCGCGCGAGACCGGCCAGGCGATCCTGAGCTCGCCGAGCGAGCGGTCGAGACGATCGATGTGCGGCCCCTCGTCGATCAACTTGCCGTCGCGCACGCCTACGACCTCGTAGACGCCGTCGGCGAGCTGATAGCCGCGGTCCTCGATGTGGACACTGGCTTCGCGGTGATCGACGTAGCGTCCATTGACGTATGCATAACGCGCCATGACAACTCCTAGGAGGACGCACCGGCGGCTTCGCTGGCCGGGCGCTCATCGGTCGCGCCGCCGTGAAGGCCGAGCGACTTCAGCTTGCGGTGCAGCGCCGATCGCTCCATGCCGACAAAGGTCGCGGTGCGCGAGATGTTGCCGCCGAAGCGCGTCACCTGGGCCAGCAGATACTCCCGCTCGAAGACCTCGCGCGCATCGCGCAGCGGCAGCTGCATGATCTCGCCGCCCTTCTCCCAGCGCAGCACCGAAGGCGCATCCTCGCTGACGTCGTTGGGCAGCACGTCGGCCCTGATCGGCGCGCCGCCGGTCGGCGCCAGGATCAGAAGACGTTCGATAACGTTGCGCAGCTGGCGGACATTGCCCGGCCAGTCGTGGCCCTGCAGGGCGGCCAGCGTGTCCTCGCCGATGGTGCGCGACGGCAGGCCGGTGGCGTCGGCCACGCGGCGCAGCAGGTCGTTGGCCAGCTCGCGAATATCCTCACGCCGTTCGCTGAGTGGCGGCACCTTGAGCGCCACCACGTTCAGCCGGTGATAGAGTTCCTCGCGGAAGGCGCCCGCGGAGATCTCGTCCTGCAGCACCCGGCCGGTCGAGGCGAGCACGCGCACGTCGACCTCGACCCTCGTGGTTCCGCCGCCGCGGGTGAACGACTGCTCCTGCAGCACGCGCGCCAGCCGGCTCTGCAACGGCAATGGCAGGTCCGCGACTTCCTTCAGCAGGAGCGTGCCGCCATGCGCCATCTCGAAGGCGCCGGAGACGCGCAGCGCATCGCCCGCCCCCTCGGCATCGGTGCCGAACAGCTCGATCTCCAGCCGCTCCGCCGGAAGGGCCGAGCAATTGACCACGACGAAGGGGCCGTCGGCCCGCTTTGAGCCCTGATGGATCAGCCGCGCCACGGTTTCCTTGCCGGCGCCTGACGCTCCGGCGATCAGCACGCGGCTGCCGGTGGGGGCCACCCGCTCGATCTGGGCGCGGACGCCGGCGGCCGCGCTCGAGGAGCCGACGAAGGTCACCTCGCCGCCCGCCCGGCGGCGCAGGCTGGCATTCTCGCGCCTGAGCTTGTCGGCCTCGATGGCGCGATCGACCACCAGCAGCAGGCGGTCGGCCTTGAAGGGCTTTTCGATGAAATCGTAGGCGCCGGTCTTGATCGCCGACACCGCGGTATCGATCGTGCCGTGACCGCTGATCATCACCACGGGAACCGGCGGTTCCTCGCGCCGGATGATGTCGAGGAGCTGCAGCCCGTCGAGCTCGCTGCCCTGCAGCCAGACATCGAGGATGACCAGCGCCGGCCGGCGCTGGCGCACGGCGTCGATCGCCTCAGTGCTGTTGTGGGCGCGGCGAGCGGTGTGGCCCTCGTCCTCCAGGATGCCCGCGATCAGCAAGCAGATGTCGCGTTCGTCGTCAACGATGAGAATGTCGTGGGCCATGACTCTTCAAACTGTCCGCGATGGTCTCAGCGGATCATTGTGCGGCTGTCGCATGTGGTCGAGCCGACGCGATTTCCTTCGCGTCACGTCGGAATACCAGACTGATGCGCGCGCCGCC
>DATHNU010000186.1:0-12894 GCA_035485695.1 Reyranella sp.
GCAGGACGAATTCGGCGCCGGGGAACACGACCTTGAGATAGTTCGATACGGCCGCCAGGGCTGCACTCACCACCAGGGACACGGTCAGCAGGAAGCCCGAAGTGGCCACCAGTCCCAGGCTCGCCAGCCGCGCCCGCATCAGGCGTGACAGCGTCGAGCGCCGCGACTTGGCCTTCCAGATGGCGTTCAGCGCCGATTGGACCTCGCCGAAGGCGCCGGTCAGCGTGATCGCGGCGGCCAGGATGCCGACGAGCGAGGCCGTCATGCCGGTCTTGGGATCGCTGGCGCTTTCGATCATGGCCTGCAGCGCCTCGGCGCTCTTGCCGCCCATCAGTCCGCTCAGTTGCTCGACGATGGCTCCGCGCGCGGCATCGCGGCCGAAGGCCACGCCGGCGATGGCGATGCTGAGCAGCAGGATCGGCGCCAGCGAGAACAGCGTGTAATAGGCGATCGAGGCGCCCCGGCTCAGCGCGTCATCCTCGATGAAGCCTTCGACGCTGTCGCGCACCAGGTGCCAAACGCAGCGCAGGGAGGATGGGATGGGAAAGCCGCGCATCGCAGGAAAACGAACGCAGCCGCCAGGCGTTCCGCAGGACGCGGCCGCCAATCTTGACGCTCCGCTGGAGCGGGCGCACCGTTTGCGTCATTGCCCTGCCCGCGAGGACTCCGAATGCCGCTTACCGTGAGACCGCTGTCCCATGCCCTCGGTGCCGAGATTGCGGACGTCGACCTCGCCCAGCCGCTCAGCAACGCCGAGTTCGACCAGATCCATCGCACTTTCCTCGACAAGGGCATCCTGCTGTTCCGCGACCAGGAGATCACGCGCGAGCAGCACATCGCCTTCAGCCGCCGCTTCGGCGAGCTCGACAATCACGATTCGCTACCGCGCGACCGCCATCCCGACTATCCCGAGCTGCTGCTGGTCACCAACATCCCCAAGGAGAACGGCAAGCCCTCGGACTCGAAATACACCGGCCAGCAATGGCATTCCGACCTGTCGTTCACGCCGGTGCCGTCGCTCGGCTCGCTGTTGCGCGGCATCATCATCCCGCCGGTCGGCGGCGACACCATGTTCACCAACATGTACCGGGCCTACGACGCGCTCTCCGACGGCATGAAGAAACTGATCGAGGGGCTGCACGGCATCCATACCGGCAGCCGCAAGATCGTCGATCTGGCGTCCGACCGCGCGGCCGAGCAGCGCAAGCTCAATCCGCCGATCGCCCAGCCCGTCGTGCGCGTTCATCCGGAGACCGGCCGCAAGGCACTTTACATCGGCGAGAAGGTCTCGGCCTTCGTCGACATGACCGAGGAGGAGAGCCGGCCGTTGATCGACTATCTCGTCAGGCACGCCACGCGGCCGCAATTCGTCTACCGCCATCAGTGGCGCGCGAACGACATCGTGCTGTGGGACAACCGCTGCACCATGCACATCGCGCTGGGCGACTACGAGGACGGCGAGATCCGCCACCTCGAACGCACGACGGTGAAGGGCACGCCGTCCGGCTACTACCTGCAATGAAGCGCTGGGCATTCCTGAAGGGCGCGGGCGCGCTCGCACTGGCGCCGGCCGTCGGCCGGACGCAGGGCAACTGGCCCGACAAGCAGATCCGCATGGTGATTCCCTTCGCCGCTGGCGGCACCACCGACCTTCTGGCGCGTGCGCTGGGCCAGCACATGACGCAGGCCTGGGGCCAGCCGGTGGTGTCCGACAACCGTGCCGGCGCCAACGGCGTGGTGGCGGGTGAGATCGTCGCCAAGTCGCCGGCCGACGGCTACACGCTCCTGATGGTGGCGATGGGGCACGCCATCAATCCGCTGCTCTACAAGAAGCTGCCCTACGACGGGATCGCCGATTTTACGCCGATCAGCCTGATCGCCACCTTCCCGCAGCTTGTGCTGGTGCGTCCCGCGCTCAAGGCCAACACCATCGCCGAGCTCATTGCACTCGCGAAGAGCGCTTCGCCGCCACTCACCTATGCCTCGGGTGGCAACGGCTCCTCGCAACATCTGGCGGGCGCGCTGTTTGAGCATATGGCCAGGATCACGATGACTCATGTCGCCTACAAGGGCGGCAACCCCGCCCAGCTCGACCTGATGGCGGGCAATGTTGACATGATGATCACCCAGCCCAATTCCAAGGATCTCATCACCACCGGCAAGATGCGCCCGCTGGCCGTGAGCTCTGCCAGGCGCAGCAGCTTCTATCCCGACCTGCCGACGGTCGACGAGGCCGGCGTGCCCGGCTACCAGTCTGTCTCATGGTATGGCCTGGTCGGGCCGAAGGGCATGTCGCCCGGACTGCTGAACAAGATCGCCGACGAGGCGGTGCGCGGCGCCGCGACGGAGGGCGCAAGGTCCGTCGTCGCGCAGCAGGGTGGAGATATGGTGGCGAGCACGCCGACCGAGTTCGCCTCCTTCATCGAGGCTGAGCGCAGACGCTATGAAACGATCGTGCGCGAAGCGGGAATGACCGTCGATTAGTGCGCATGAGCCGTGATATTTGCGCGCGCAGCGTCCCATATCTTGTGGTAAATTGCCTCGGCATCGCGACTCCTGATAAGGCAGGAGGGCGGTGCGAGCGGGGGACTGCTGCTAAATGGAAATGAGATTCGGTCTGCCGTCCCTCGCAGCGATTGTCGTTGCCGTTTCGGCGCCAGCAGGTGCCCAGACTCCGTCCGTCTCCATTCCCGCGACGGATTTTGGTCCGGTCTGGACCGGTTTTTATGTCGGCGCTGCGTTTGGTGCCGGCGGCACGGTCAACAGGCTCGACAACTCGGTCGGCGGCCTTTCGACGAGCTTCAACGGCGCCGGTGGCAGCGGCGTGCTGGGCTCGATCTATGGTGGCGTCGACTATCAGATCACGCAGCGCGGCGTGCTGGGTCTGCTGGCCGAGCTCAGCTATTCGGGCTTCCAGGGGGGAGCCTCGGCGCAGGTGCCGGGCGTCTACGCCAACGTCAACACGAACACTGGGCTCGGTTGGGCGGTGCTGGCGCGCGCCGGCATTCTCGCCAATCCGTCGACCCTGCTCTATCTCGTCGGCGGTTATGCCGGCCAGAACATCCATAGCGATGGCTTCGCCACCGTTCCTGGCGCAGCGGCGAGCTTCTCCAACGATCAGACGGTGAACGGCTGGACCGTCGGACCGGGCTTCGAGACGGGACTGTTCGGCGCTTGGACGGGCAAGCTCGAATACCGCTACAGCCAGTTTGGCCGCACGAACCTCGCGGGCACCGATATCGGCTTGAACCCCTCGAACCACGCGATCCGCGCCGGCCTCAGCTATCGCTTCGGCGGCCTGGGCGTGGCGTCTTCCAATGAACAGGCGCCGCCTGGCGCAACGAACGTCAACTGGACGGGCATCTATGGCGGCGTTGCCGCAGGCGCTGGCATGGGCTTCGGCAGGGTCAACGCGGCGGGAGGCCCGGGGGGCGCGGCAGCCGGCTTCGACAGCGGCGGGCAGGGTCTGCTGGGCAACGTCTTCGCCGGCGCCGACTACCAGTTCGCGCCCCAGGCGCTGGCCGGCGTGATGGGTGACTTCACCTGGACCGGGATCCAGTCGAGCGCCACCGTCATCGCGCCGGGCGGCGGCAGCGCCTTCGTCTCGGCCGAAGCCAATCGCCAATGGAGCGTAATGGGGCGCGTGGGTTACCTGCCCGTGCCCTCGACCTTGATCTACGCGGCCGGGGGATACAGCCAGCTCAACGTCCATGGCACGGTGAGCGCATTCCTGCCGGGTCCGTCGTTCTCCTCGCGGGATACGGCGTTCAGCGGTTTCACGGTCGGTCCCGGCATCGAGACTGTGGTTACCGGCGGCTGGACGACGCGACTGGAGTATCGCTTCAGCCAGTTCGAGCAAAAGGAAGTGGCGGCCGGCGTCACCATGCAGCCGTCAAATCATACGGTCCATGCCGGCCTGTCCTACAAGTTCGGCATGGGTCCCGGCGTCAGCACCGCACAGACGTCGGATTGAGATTTATCCAAGCGTAGGATTCTACAAAAGGGGGTCATGACAATGCGTTTCAGGACATTCGGACTTGCTCTCGTCTTTGCCGCTGGCCTGGCCGGCAGCGCAGCCGAAGCGCAGCAGGGCAACACCATCTCCGTGCCGGTGACCGGTCTGCGCAACAACAACGGCGAAGTGCGCTGCGGCCTGTTCAATTCGGCCTCGACCTTCCCGACCAACGGCCAGCAGTTCCAAGGCGTGGCGGCGCCGATCACCAATCAACAGGCGACGTGTACCTTCACCAACGTACCGCCCGGCACCTACGCCGTTGCCATATTCCATGCCGAAAGGCCGGGGCAGACGACGATGGACACCTCGGCGATGGGCTATCCGAAAGACGGCTACGGCTTCTCGCGCAATGCGCCGCTCGGCACGTTCGGCCCGCCGAGCTTCGGCGCCGCGGCCTACTCCTACGCCGGCGGCGCCGTGTCCTTTCCGATCACGATCACCTATCCCTAGCGGATCATCCGCCGCCTAACGCCGCCACTCCGAGGCACCGGGCAGTTGCCCGCTGATATCGGCGTGCGCGGCGTCGCTCGCCGGATCGGTGCGCTTGCCGGAGAAGCGCACCTCGAGGACGCGGCCATCGTCGGTCGTGAGCTGCAGGCCCTGGCGGCCGAAGGCGTTGTTCAGCGCCTCGGGAGACATGCGGATCTCGCCCGAGCCCATCACCTCGCCCGGTCGGGTGAGGAAGCCGTCGATGTCGTAGTCGGCGCGGCCGATCTGCTCCTCGCCGCAGGCCAGCATGCCGCTGCCGCGCATGACCCCCAGATACTGCATCAGGTTTCCTCGCATTCGGCGAACGCTCAGGCAGGCGTGCGCAGCATCGCGTAGGCGACCATCAGCAAGATCAGGAAAAGCGGAAACAGGACGGGCGGTACGAGCCAGTCTTTCATGCGTGCACCTCGCGGTTGGGGCGGGAGCACAGGCCTCTCTCAGCCATCGCCAGCCGCGGCCTTGTGGGCGATGGTGCGCAAGCCCTTACACCCTCGGGGACAATGCGTCCAATTGCTCAATCCGGATCGCTGCCGGGCGTCAGGCCACGACGTCGCGGAAGCGCACGAGGCGGCCGCGCTGTTCGTCCCACAAGGTGAGGCATGTCGCGGCGAGGCCATGCCACAGGGTGACCGGAGGCACCGGATGCAGCGCGTGCACCACCTCGTGGGCATTGCCCAACCGGTAGTTGGGAACGCGCGGATTGAGGTGGTGGACGTGATGGAAGCCGATATTTCCGGTCAACCAATGCAACGCCCGCGGCAGGTGGAACCATGACGAGCCCTCGAGCGCCGCATCGACGAAACTCCAGTCTCCCTTGACCGTCCAGCGCGCTGTCTCGAAGCGATGCTGAAGCGAGAACAGCCAGACGCCCAGGATCGACGCCACGACCATGATCGGCACATGCACCATCAGCACCGGCCGCCAGCCTAGAAGGACGGTCAACGCGCCGAACATGCAGACGAGGGCAACGTTGGTCAGATAGACCGACCAGCGCTCGCGGATCCAACTGCGCGGTGTGTCGAACGGCACACGATAGAGCAGCAGGAAAACCAGCGGCGGCAACAGCACGTTGGCGATCAGCGGGTGGCGTGGCAGGCGGTAGAGAAAGCGCCGCCAGGGCGACAGCGCGAGATAGCTGCGCACCGTGAGGCAGGACGAATAGATGTCGGCGCCGCCGCCGCTCCGGTCGAGGTTGTTCCAGTCGGCGTGATGCAGCTTGTGCTGGCGGCCCCAGTTGGCGAAGGGTGTGAGCGTGATGAGGCTGCACGCCCGTCCGACGATCAGGTTGGCGCGCCGCGAGGCGAAGAACGAGCCGTGCCCGCAATCGTGCTGGACGATGAATACGCGCACCAGCAACGCGCCGGTCGGCACGGCGAGCACCAACGTCAGCAGATAAGAGTAGGGGAAGACAAAGTACATCGCCACACAGCCGGCGAGAAAAGGACCGAACGAGGTTGCGAGCTGTAAAGCGCTCTCCCAGGCGTCGGCGCGCGCAAAAGCGGCTGCGGCCTGCCGCACCTCGGCGTTTGGGCTGGCGCCGCCGTGGTTGATGGTCATGGATCGTCCTTGAGTTGTACCCCCACCCACTCCCTAAATGGGGTATCGAGCCGCCAGGCGCAATGGGCTTGCCAAGCCGGGCGGCAGGGCCCATATGAGCCTGGTCGATAGACGGACGGATGATTTGGCCCGCGCCCTTAAGAAACAGCGCCGCGCCAGTGAACTTTGCTCCCGAACACAAGTGCGAATTCGACGGCCTGTCCGCCCACGCGAGTGTTGGCGCGCGGGCCAGCATATCTATGTTTAAGAAAGGGTCTCCCATGACGACGGGAACCGTGAAGTGGTTCAACAGCCAAAAGGGTTTCGGTTTTATCCAGCCCGATAATGGCGGCAGCGATGCCTTCGTGCACATCAGTGCGGTCGAGCGCGCCGGCCTCGGCATGCTGAGTGAAGGCCAGAAGGTCGAGTTCGATCTCGTCGCCGATCGCCGCAGCGGCAAGATGTCGGCCGACAATCTCAAGAAGGTCGACTGATCGCATCCCGCCGGCACCTCGGCGCATTCACATGCGCTTAGGCGCCCCTTGTCCTCCGACCGACCACGGATGTACTGGCGGACCGGAGTTTTTGAGGGACGGATGCGACAACGTCCGACGGGCGCGGCGCCCCGGTGCCGTGCCCGGTGGCCCCGCGCCTCGACCAGGTTGCGGGGCCTTTGCTTTTGTGGACCTTGTTGCAGCGCTGGTCGGGAGAGGAAGATGATCACCCTCACGATTCGTCACACGACAACCTACCGCTATCGCCTGCCCGTATGGCTGGGAACGCACCGGCTGATGCTTCGTCCCCGCGAGAGCCGCGAGCTGCGGCTGGTCTCGAGCGATGTGACGACGACGCCGGCGACCACGCTGTCCTGGGCCCACGATGTCTTCGGCAACGCCGTCGCCACCGCGTCGTTCGAGGGCATGACCGACCGTCTGTCGGTCGTGAGCGTGGCGGTGCTCGAGCTCTCCGCCGCCGCCTGGCCGGTCTTCGACATCGCTGCGTCGGCCATTGCCTACCCGTTCCGTTACTCCGACGACGACTGGGCGGACCTGGGCGCGCTCGCTGTGCCGCTCTACGCCGACCCGGCAGGACGGTTGGCGGACTGGGCGCGTGGCTTCGTGCGCGGGGCACCCACGAATACGTTGGCGATGCTGAAGGATCTGCACAACGGCGTGCCGGAATGGGTTCGCTACCAGAGCCGCGAGGAGGAGGGAACCCAAACTCCCTTGCAGACCCTGGATCGCGGCTGGGGATCGTGCCGCGATCTCGCTGTCCTGTTCGTCGAGGCGGCGCGCAGCCTGGGGTTGGGCGCCCGCATCATCTCCGGCTATATCTACAATCCGGACCGGCGGCCCTCGTCGGGCGGGTCGACCCATGCCTGGGCCGAAATCTACCTGCCGGGCGCGGGATGGATCACCTTCGATCCGACCAATCGCGGTGTCGGCGGGTCGAATCTCATCCCCGTGGCCGTGGCCCGCGGCATCGCCCAGGCGATGCCGGTGACAGGCAGCTTCGTCGGCATGACCGATGCGTTTCAGGGTATGTCGGTCGAGGTCGATGTCTCGTCCACGCTGCGGCCGCGTGAGAAGCGCCTGGAGACGCCGGTCTAGTCCGCCTGTCAGCGGCGCGGCTCGCCGAGCAACCGGGTCATCTTCGCCAGCAACTCGTCGTGCGGCTTGAACGAGGTGAGGACTGCGGCCTTCGGCAGGGCATCGAAACACTGCCTGCCGTGGGCGGTCAGCGTGGGGGCGTGTGCGCTACCCTCTATCAGCTTGAGCATCCGCAGGCGCGCGAGGTCCTGCGACCGCAGACGATCGACGTCCGACTGGCCGAAAGCCACGCGGCGCAGCGTGACGGCTTCGTTACTGCTGAGCGGCGCGGGTTGGCTTTGACTCAAGGGCGATCTCCCCGGTGAGGTCGTTGCGTCGTTCGTGCCGGCTTGAGAGTCGGTTCGACGATGGGCCTGACGGATAGAGGCCTGACCGATGGGCGCCTGACGGACGGGGCGATGGATAGGGGGCTGGCGGGTCGCAGCACAGCGGGTCCGGTCCGCATCAGCGCCGGCATCTTGGCTGACGCGGTGCGTCGATCGCTTGCCAGCCGGCGCAACAGCGTCAGCTCTCGAAGAACGAGCTTCGGAAGCGGCGGGCTCGGGTCATGACTCAAGGGGCACCTTCCAATGGAGGGCCACACGGCCGCCCCCAACATGGGTGCTGGCAGGGTTCTCCGCAAGCTTCGCCGTCAATACCGCGCACAGCCTTCGGCAGGCAGTCGGGCGTTTCTCAGCTCGTCTGCGCTTTGCTGCGGCTCGTGCGCTTCGGCACTTTCTTACCCTTCTTGCGTGCTTCGGAAAGGGCAATGGCGATCGCCTGCTTGCGGCTCTTCACCGTGCCGCCCTTGCCGCCTTTGCCGCTCCTCAGCGTGCCCTTCTTGCGGCGATCAAGAGCGCGTTTCACATCCTTGCCGGCGCTGCGGGAATATTTGGCCATGGATCCTCCACAGGAAGTCTCGCCATGCAACGTGCGTCGTCAGCGGAGGATGCCGGCGGGTGGGTGGCCTTGGCGACGTCAGCTCACCATGGCATAGGCCGGCTGACGGAAGTCGGCCGCGGCGCGCAGGAAGCCTGTCCCGCTGTCGAGCAGGATGGCTTCCACCGAACAGGCGCGACGGGTCACGGCCGGCCACATTTCCACGTCGTGGCCGCGACGGCGCAGGTCGTCGAGCGTGGCCGCCGGCAGGCGATCCTCGATGTTCAGGCGGCCGGGCAGGTGGGTGTAGGGCGCGAAGGAGTTGGGGAAGCTGAAGGTTGCGAACCGCGGCTGCTCGATCGCCTCCTGGAGGTCCATGCCGAAATGAAAGGTGTTCAGGAACATCTGCAGCATGGCCTGCACCTGGACGTCGCCGCCGGGCGCGCCGAACGGGATGACGCTGCCGTCGTTGCGCACGGCGATGGCCGGGTTGGGCGTCAGCCGGGGCCGCTTGCCCGGCGCCACGCCGGAGGGATGCCGGGGATCGGGCCGCGATTGCGTGCCGCGCGCCGAGGGCACGATGCCGAGGCCGGGAATGACCGGCGAGCGCCATGATCCGTCCGACGGCGTGGCCGACATCGCATTGCCCCAACGGTCGACGGCGCAGCAGTAGGAGGTGTCGGGTTCGATGGTTGCGTCGCTCGGCGTGGGCGAGGCCGATACAGCGGGCGGCCGGTTGCTGGGGTGCCGGCCGAGCGGCGGGGGCATGTCGGGCATGGCGCGGTCGTGGTCGATCGCGCTGACGCGGGCCGCGACATGGGCATCCGACAGAAGCTCGTCCAGGCCGACATCGACGAACAGCGGATCGCCGTAGCGATACTCCCGGTCGGCGCAGGCCGCCTTCAGGATCTCGGTGACGAGGTGGATGTAATCGGCGCTGTTGTGGGCGAGACCCGCGAGCCCGCCCGCGGCTTCGATCATGCGCAGCGCCTGCGCCAGCATCGGCCCCTGGCACCACGGGCCGCAGGTGAAGACCTCGAAGTCGCGCCAGCGGACGCTGACCGGCGCCTCATAGCGGCAGTGGAAATTGGCGAGATCGTCACGGGCGAGATAGCCGCCGTTCTCCTCGTGGTAGCGCACGATGGCCTCGGCGATGTCGCCGCAATAGAAGGCGGCGCGGGCGGCCTGCAAGCCCGCGATCCGGCCGTGCTTCGCCATCGTGCGCTCCTGGTCGGCCATGTATTGCAGGGTGCCGGCGAGGTCGGTCTGCAGGAAGCGGTCGCCCACTTGCGGCAGCCTGCCGTCGGGCAGGAAAATCGCGGCGTTGGACGGCCACGATCGATAGCCGTCCTCGTACTGCTTGATCATGGTCGCCATGTACTCGAACACGGCGAAACCTTCGCGGGCGTAGCGGATGGCGGCATCCGCCACCGCGCCGAACGACATCGTGCCGTAGTCGGAGAGAGCGGTGATCCAGGCGTCGGGCGCCGCCGGCACCACGGTGCGCAGCAGGCCGAGCGGCATTTTGCCGCCATGCTCGCGCATGAACAGGTCGGCGGGAAAGCGGGCGGGCCAATGGCCGAGGCCGGCAATGGTGACGACCTTGCCCGCTTTGTTTCCTTGGGGCGCCGTGCGGATCATGATCGGCGCCACGCCGGCCACGTTCACCTCGTCGGGATGCAGCACCGCGAGCGCGATGCCGGCGGCGCAGCCGGCATCGATCGCATTGCCGCCCGCCTCAAGGATCGCGAAACCGGCGGCGGCGGCGAGATAGTGGCCGGCGGAGACCGCGTGACGGCTGCCGTAGAGCGTCGGGCGCATGGATTTCATGGCCGAACTGTACACAGGCTTCGTCAGCGGCGCGTCATGTCCCTGTCAGATCGGCTTGCCCGCGCTCGACGGCCAACGTGTCATCAGCGCGTTGCTGGGCAGCGTGTTGTCGGCGACCTTGCGGGCGGTCTCGACGCCCGCCACGGGCAGGCCCTTCGGATCGAGCAGGCCGACCTGCACCAGCACCGAGGCCTGGTCCCAGTAGATGTGCTCGTGCGCGACCTTGTCGCCTTCGAAGCGCACGATGGCGACCAGCGGGATCTCGACCCGCTTGCCGGTCGGCGGCACGCCGGGTAGCATCCAGTCGATCTCGCTGGTATGGGTGAAGCTGAACAGAATCTCGTCGACGATCTGGTCGGCGCCGACGGTGCGGCTGACCGGCTTGAGCTCGGTGTCGGCCGGATTGCCGCCGATGAAATGATATTTGTAGAAGCGCTTCAGTTGGTCATGGCCGACGCCGCCCGTCATGGTCGGCACGTGGTTGACATAGGGCCGCGCGACCATGGTGGCCATCGTGGCGTCGACGTCGCGTGTTTCGAATTCGTGACGGCAATGGGCTTCCCAGAGGGCGGCGAGGTCGGGTGCGGACATGGCAGTGCGTCTCCCATATGGGCGTGATCAAGGGGACAAGCATAACCCGAAAACCGCCACCGAAGGGTCGCGTCTGACGCGACAGGTCGCGGCCCGCGCCTTCGTGCCGGGTCAGTTCAGGAAAGTGACCCGCGCTTCGCGTCCGATAAATTGCGGCAGGCGGCTGCCTTCGTCGGGCGCAATCTCGACTTCCACGAGACGGGTGGCCAGCTCGCCCAGGTCGGCATCGCTGCGCACCATGCGCGTCACCGCCAGAGGCACGCGTGCGATCCGGCCCTTATAGACGACCGGATCGTTCTTGAAGGTGATTTCGACCTGGGCGCCGGGCTGCATGCGCGCGAGATGCAGCTCGTCGACCGAGGCGCGTACGCGCAGCTGGTCCATGTCGACGATCTTGGCAATGCCGAAACTAGAGATACGTTCGCCCTGGCGCGAAAAGATCTCCACCACGACGCCGTCGATGGGCGAGCGGACCAAGGCATCTTCGCGCGATCGGCGCGCATTCTCGAGGCTTGCCTCCGAGTTGGCGAGGTCGATCTCGTACTGCGCCAGATCGTTCTTCAGCGTCTGCTTCGCGAGCGCCAGCCTGGCCTTCTCCCGTTCGACACTCTCGACCTGCAGGCTGGCCTCCATCTCCTTTTGATCGTTGGGTACTCCCGATCGCAGGCGCGCGAGGGCCGCGAGCTTGTTGTTATCGATCGACGATTTCAGGGTGGCTTCCTGCAAGGCGATTTCGGTGACGCGGGTGCCCATCAGCACCTGATCGTGCGTCGCTTTGAGCTTGGCCAGGGCCGACTCGGCGATGCGGACACCAATGTCGGCGGCGGGATAGGCGGAAAGAACGGCGATGATCTCGTCGCGCTTGACGTGCTGGCCGTCCTTGATGCGCAACTCGATCAGCGTTGCCCCGCCCAGGGGATTGCCGGCAACCGTCACCGTTCCGGCCGGTGCTTCGGTATAGCCGCGCGAGATCAGGGGGCCGGTCGGCCGGATGCCTTCCTGGGCGCTGCTCGTCTGCCGTTCGGCGGCAACCCACAGGCCAGCAGAGATCGCGGCCACGAGCGCGAGGCCACCGACGCCGCGCCATGGGAACTTGCTCGCTCTTGCCTTCGAAACCCGCTTCATCCTCGACTCATTCTACTCGAATTCTATCCTCCGAAATGCGTCAACATGACGGCCCGTGGTCAGTGCGGTCTTTTCGCGGCACGGATGTATACTGCTTGTGACATAAGAAGTAACGCCCCTAGACGCTTGGCAGTGGGGATGATTCCGCCCGCGGCGCCCCCCGCTATGCCGCTTTCCGCCCCCGCCTGGGGTCGATCGCCGCCCACAGACTGGCTGCCGTCACCGGCATGTCAATGTGCTCGAGCCCGGTATGGCGATGGATGGCGCTGATGATGGCGTTGATCACCGCCGGGGGGGCGCCGATGGCGCCGGCCTCGCCAGCCCCCTTCACGCCCAGAGGATTGGTCGTGCAGGGGCTGTTGTGCATGTCGAAGTGGACGTGCGGGACGATGTCGGCGCGGGGCAGCGCATAGTCCATGAAGCTGCCGCTCATGAGCTGGCCCGACTCCTTGTCGTAGATCGTCTTTTCCGTCAGCGCCTGGCCGACGCCCTGGCCGACGCCGCCATGGACCTGGCCCTGCAGCAGCAGCGGATTGAGAGCGCTGCCGAAATCGTCCATCACGCTGTAGTTCAGGATGTCCAGCGTGCCGGTGTCGGGATCGACCTCGAGTTCGCAAATGTGACAGCCGTTGGGAAAGGTGTCGGCTTCGGGCATGCGCGTGAACTCGTCGTCCAGACCGGGTTTCTCGCCCGCCGGCAGGTGCCTGGGGTCCTTGGCGGCGCGGGCGACATCGAACAGGCTCATCGTGCGGTCGGTGCCGACGATCTTGAAGGCGCCGTCGGCATAGTCGATGTCGGCTGCACTCGCCTCCAGGACGCTCGCCGCCACCAGCTTGCCCT
>DATHNU010000187.1:0-2430 GCA_035485695.1 Reyranella sp.
CTCGCCATTCGCACGCCACTCTACAGCACGCTGACCATCATCCTGATCGCCTATGTCGCGCATTATTTTCCGCTTGCGGTCCGCACGGTGTCGGCGATGCTGTTGGCCCTCAATCCGGAGCTGGAGCAGAGCGCGCGCGCCAGCGGGGCGAGCTGGCTGCAGACCATGCGTTACGTATTGCTGCCGCTGCTGAAGCCGGCACTGACCGCGGCGTGGCTGATGCTGTTCGTCATTTTCGTGAGGGAATTGGGGTCCACGATCCTGCTCTATGCGCAGGGCACCGAGACCATCAGCGTGGTGCTGGTCGGCCTGGGCGAACGCAATTTTGGCTTCGTGGCCGCGCTGGCGGTGGTGCAGATCGTGTTGCTGCTGGCGGCGTTCGCCTTGTTGCGGGCGACCCGCGTCTCGCTGGTGCAGGACTGGTGATGGACAACACGGTGACCAGCCGGATGTCGAGCTTTGTCACGGTGCGGGGCCTGAAAAAGCGCTTCTCGGATTATATCGCCCTCAATTCCATCTCGCTCGAGGTCAGCGAGGGCACGACGTTAGCGCTGCTCGGTCCCAGCGGCTGCGGCAAGACCACCATGCTGCGCTGCCTCGCCGGGCTGGAGACGGCGGAGGAAGGCTACATCGAGATCGCCGGCAAGGTGGTGTTCGACAGCGCCGCCAAGATCAATCTGATGCCGGAGCAGCGCCAGCTCGGCATCGTGTTCCAGTCCTATGCGGTGTGGCCGCACATGACCGTCGGCGAGAATGTGGGCTTTCCCCTCAAGGTCCGCCGCATGCCCAAAGCCGAGCAGCGCGATCGGGTGCGCCACATGCTCGACATGGTCGGCCTCGGCGCCTGGTACGACCGTCCGGCAACCGAGCTTTCCGGCGGCCAGCAGCAGCGTGTGGCGCTGGCCCGCGCTCTGGTCCACGAGCCCCGTCTGGTGCTGTTCGACGAGGCGCTGTCGAATCTCGATGCCCAGCTGCGCGAGCAGATGCGGCTGGAGCTGAACATGCTGCAGGACCGCCTCGGCTTCACCGCGGTCTACGTCACCCACGACCAGTCGGAGGCGTTCGGCCTCGCCGACCGCATCATCGTGATGAACCGCGGGCATATCGACACCGAAGGGCCGCCGCGCGAGGTGTTCGACCGGCCGCAGACCCCGTTCGTGGCGCAGTTCCTCGGCCTCAACGTGCACGAGGGGCGGGTCGGCCGCGTCACTGAGGCGCCGCCATTCGCCTTGCCGGCCTGCGGCACCGGCCATCAATGGGCGCAGGTGGAATTGGTCGGCGGGACCGCCGTCTGGGGCAAGGTCGGCCACGACCGGCCGCTCGTGATCGGCGGCAAGGCACTGCTGTGCGTGCGCAGGGAGCATGTCCGCGTCACTGCTGCGTCGGCGTCGGCTCAGGACCCGCAGGCCTTCGCCGCGACCGTGCGCGCGGCGTCGTTCCAGGGGCTGTCCGAGGAATACGTCATCGATCTTTCCGGCGTCGAATTCCGTGCCATTCAGCCGAGCGCGGGCGTGCGTTCGGGCGACTCCGTGAAGGTAGGCCTGGCGGCCCATGACTGCATTGTCCTGTCCAATGAAGCATAGCTAGACAAGGCGGCCGTTTCGCCGTGTCCTGCAAACCAAAATGACGATGAAAGAGGAAACCCGATGAGATTGCGTTCGACAGCCCTGATCGCGCTTAGCCTCGGCGCGGTTGCGCTCGCCCAAGCCGCGGCGCAGGAGATTCCCGCGCTCAAGGGCGCCTCGCCTGAGGAGCAGAGCCGCGTCACGGCCCTGATCGACGCCGCGAAGAGCGAAGGCAGCATCAGCTATTGGGATACGGTGATCCAGCCGGCAACCAATGACGCGCTGGTCGGCGCTTTCCGCGCCCGCTACGGGCTGCCGTCGACCTTCAAGGTGAACTATACCCTGGCGCAGACCGGCGATCTCGTGACGCGCATCGAGCAGGAAATCGCGGCCGGGCGCGTGAGCGTCGATGTCGCCTCCATCGCCGCGCCGATCTGGACGTTCGAGCGCGCGGCGAAGGGCGATTTCATGGAATATCACTCGCCGGAATATGCCAACTACCAGCAGATCTTCGACGCCGGGCTGGGCAAGGACGGCTTCTTCGCGTTCAACGGCGGTTATGTGTTCGTGCCGATGTGGAACAGCGAGAACCTCGACTTCAAGGGCAAGTCCTACAAGGACGTGATCGGCGCCGTGCCGATCGGCCGCATCAGCCATGGCGACGTCGCCAACTCGCCCTCGTTCTTGTCGACCTATATGGGCGAGCGCAGCGTGTTGCCGAAGCAATTCTTCGACCAACTGGCGGCCATGAAGCCGGTATTTTTCCGCCGCTCCGAGCAGCTCGCGGCGGGCCTCGTCACCGGCGAACAGCTGATGACCTTCTCGGGCATGCCGACCCGCGCCTACCAGTATAACCAGAAGGGCG
>DATHNU010000188.1:0-2479 GCA_035485695.1 Reyranella sp.
AACATCGCGCTGGCCGATCCCGCGCTGTCGATCGAGCGTGTCGTCGCTGCGGCAAAGCTTGCCGGTGCCCACGACTTCATCCTCGAATTGCCCGAAGGCTACGACACGATCGTGGGCGAGCGCGGCAGCAGCCTGTCCGGAGGCCAGCGTCAGCGCATCGCCATCGCCCGCGCGCTGATTGCCGATCCGCGCATCCTGATCTTCGACGAGGCGACGAGCGCGCTCGACTACGAGAGTGAGCGGATCGTTCAGCAGAACATGGCCCAGATCTCCCGCGGCCGGACGGTGCTTGTCATTGCCCATCGGCTGTCGGCGCTGCGGCTTGCCGATCGCATCATCACCATCGAGCGTGGTCGCCTGGTCGAGGACGGCACCCATGACGATCTGATCAAGACCGGCGGCCGATATGCAACGCTCTACCGGCTCCAGGCAGGTTTGCATGAAATCCGCTAAAAATATCGTGGCCTTTCCGGCCGGGCGCGCAGAGCGTCGCAAGGACGAACTGGCGTTTCTGCCCGCGGCGCTCGAGATCGTCGAGACGCCTCCCTCGCCGGTCGGGCGCGCCGTCGCCTTCACCATCATCGCCGTGTTTGCCGTTGCGCTGGGCTGGGCGTGCATCGGCACGGTCGACATCGTCGCGGTGGCGCCGGGCAAGATCATTCCCAGCGGCCGCACCAAGATCATCCAGCCGTTCGAGACCGGCGTCGTGCGGGCGATCCATGTCCGCGACGGCCAGAGCGTCAAGGCCGGCGACGTGCTGATCGAGCTCGATCCGACCATGACCGGCGCGGAGCTCGGGCATTTCAAGAGCGACCTGATCTCGGCTCAACTGGACGCCGCCCGGCTGCGCGCGGCCTTGGCCGCAAAGGGCGACCCGGGCGCGGAGCTCAAGCCGCCGCCGGATGCGCCGGCCGCCCTGGTCGAGATGCATCGCCGCTTCCTGGTCAGCCAGGCCGCCGAACAGAATGCCAAGCTTGCCGCCATCGACGGGCAGGTGGCGCAGAAGGAAGCCGAACGCGCCACCATCAGGGCATCGATCGACAAGCTCAAGGCGGTCATCCCGCCGCTGGAGGAGCGGGTCGAGATCCGCAAGCACATGTTCAACAAGGAACTGGGCTCCAAGCTCGTCTACCTGACCGAGCTGCAAGACCTGCTCGGCCAGCAGAAGGAGATCCTCGTTCAGGAAAGCCGGCTCAACGAGACCGAGTCGGCGATTGCCGCCCTGGCCGAGACGCGGCTCAAGACCGTGGCCGAGTATGAACGCGGCCTGTTCGACGATCTTTCCAAGGCCGAGCAGAAGCTGGCGGGGCTCGGCCAGGACGTCATCAAGGCGGAACAACGCACCAGTCTCCAGAACCTGACGGCGCCCGTGGAAGGCGTGGTGCAGCAGCTCGCCATGCACACCATCGGCGGCGTCGTGACGCCGGCCCAGGCGCTCATGGTCATTGTCCCGGCCGAGAGCCGGCTGGAGATCGAAGCGATGATTTCCAACCGCGATATCGGCTTCGTTGAAGTGGGCCAAGACGCGGCGATCAAGGTCGATGCGTTCAATTTCACGCGTTACGGCCTGCTCCAGGGCAAGGTCCTATCCGTCTCCCCGGACGCCATCTCGCATGACAAGCCGCAGGACAAGCCGACCGACAAGCCGCAGGGCGCCGAAGCAAGCAGCAGCGAACCGAAGGGCCAGGAGCTGTCATACGCCGCGCGCGTATCGCTCGACCGCACCCGGATGCAGGTCGAAGGCAAGTCGGTCAATCTCTCGCCCGGGATGGCGGTCACCGTCGAGATCAAGACCGGTTCGCGCAGTATCATCAGCTACCTGCTCTCGCCGCTCGCGCGCTACAAGCAGGAGACCCTGCGCGAGAGATGATCGTCTCCCGCGTGACGCGCGTCAGCCTGGCGAGACGTTGCTGAGGCTGTAGACCGGCTGCGGCTCGTCGATGTCCTTGAGCAGGTGATGCCCGAGCAGCACGACGTCGCGCTCGGGCAGCAAGGCGGCCAGCGCCTGCGAGACGACGATCGGCCGGTCGAGCTGGCCGCAAAGCTTTTCCAACCGCGCCGCATGGTTGACCGCCGGGCCGATCACGGTGAAGTCGAGCCGGGCGCTGGCGCCGATATTGCCGAACATGACCTCGCCGACATGCAATGCCAGGCCGAAGCGCACCGCAGGCTCGTCGACCGTGGTGCGCATGAGGTTCAAGGCGGCGATCATGCGGAAGGCCGCCACGGCGGCCTCGGTGGCGCGCGCCGCCGTCGCCGACCGCTCGGCGGGCGAGGTGATGGGCAGCATGGCCAGCATGCCGTCGCCCATGAATTTTAGGATCTCGCCGCCGGCGTTGGTGACGGCGCCGCCCATGATGCTGAAATAGTCGTTGAGCAGGCCGATGATGGCGTCGCGCGGCAGGCGGTCGGAGGCGCGGGTGAAGCCGCGCAGGTCGCAATACCACAGCACCGCCTCGATGGTCTGGCCGTCGCCCCG
>DATHNU010000189.1:0-2584 GCA_035485695.1 Reyranella sp.
TCGAACAGCAGCCGGTGGCGGCGGTTGTTGCCGCAGAATACCAGGAATACCGGGGCGGCCTTGACCCAGGGATTGTCCGGCAACAGGGCCTCGAGCTTCTCGCGCTGACCCTTGTCCGACACGATCACGATGTCGGCCTGCTGCAGGTCGCTCTTGGAGGGCGCCGACAGCGCCACCGCGCACAGCGTCTCGAGCAACGCCGGATCGACCGGCTTGTCGAGATAGCGCCGCATGACGCGGCGGTCGGCCATGTCGGCCAAGACATCGACGCCGCGCGGCACCTGGGAAAGCGCGGGCGCGGAACCGAACCGCGCCTTGAGCACGGCCAAAAGACGATCGAGCAAGAGAACTCCTCAGCGGCCGAACAGGCCCGGAATGTTGGGCAGGGGGATGTTGGGCAAGATCGACGGGGACTGTGAACCACCGCCCTGCCCGGGCACAAGGTTGCCGATGGTTTGGAGCGTGCTCGCCATGCCCGGCGGATCCTTGGCCGTGCCGCGAGTCACCCTCAATGACGGCGACGAAAGCGGCCCGCGCGCCGTCACCGTGACGTAGGGCGCGGAGGAATCCTCGCCAATCACGAAGTTGACCGTGGTATCGGTCGTGTCGTTGGTGAGATTGGTGCGGGTGGAGACGTTGGCCGTCGCGCGGTCGCCTTGCACGGCCAGGCCCCTGTCGGTCAGCACGCCGCCGGCGATGTCGAGCCGGCCCGAGATCGGGTTGTCGCGATTGACGAAGCGGTTCAGCACCAGGGAGACCGCATTCAGCGTATTGCCGACGCCGATCGCATTGCCCTGACCCACGAGGCCCAGCACGTTGCCCAGCGTGTTGTCGATGACGCCGCCCACGACGCCGCTCGCCGCCGTGCCCAGCATCTGCAATGCCCTGTCGGCCCCGGCGAATATGTGGCCGCCCAATTGCGCGCCGCCGGCCAGCGAGGCCCGGAGTTGGGCGGGCGTCGACCCGGTTCCGCGCAGGACGATTCCGCCGGCGTTCAGCCGGCCGTCGACCGTGACCTTGATGCCGCTGCCGAACTGGTTGGTGCCGGCGTTGCTGCGCAGGATCTCGGCGAGGTTGAGGCCGCTTGCATCGCCCTTGAAGTCGTAGGCGAGCACAGGCTGGCTGGCGTTGACGACGCCTGTGAGGTCGAGCGAGCCGCCATAGAGCCCGCCCTTGAAATGCGCGACGGTGAGCACGCCGTCTTTCAAGGTCGCGGCGATATCGGCATTGCCCAGGCGCAGCGGCGGGCTGATCAGCGTCCCGACCACCAGCTTGAGGCTGCCGTCGATGCTGCGCAACGCGGCCGTATCGATCGGCTTGGCCGCGGCGGCCGGCTGGCCACGCCCCGGCGCGCGCGGCGAGGCGCTTGTGCCGCCGATCTTGTCGAGGTCGAACACGGTCGCGCGCAGATCGGCCGTGATGGTGGGCCGGCCCGTCAAGGTGGCATCGATCGAGCCCTCGAGAGGCTGGCCGTTCAGCACGAAGCTGCCCTTGTAGGATGCCGACTGGGGCATACCCTGGGCCGCGCCGGGGAGTGCCAGGGCGCCGTTTGCCTGCAGGCTGTGTCCGGCGGCCTTCAGCGTGAACTCGCGCAGGCTGAGCTCTTCGAGCCGACCGGCCACGCCACCGCTTGCCGTCACGGCGCCCAGGCCGGCCGGCGTGGCGCCTAGAAGCGTCAGCACGCGATCCATGTCGGGCGCCTCGAAGTTGAAGGCGATGTCGGGGCGCGGCTGGGGCGCCGAATAGTGCCTCACCGTACCGCGCACCGCGAACCTCGCACCGGCGAAGTTCGATACTGCGACGTCGTTCAGCCGCAAGGTGCTGCCGCGCAGCGCAACGTCGACAGCGATGCCCGAGATCGTCTCGCTGCGCCAGGTCAGCTTGCCCACCTTGGCCTTCAGCCCGACCGTTGGGCCGAGCACCGGCGGGACGGATGCCGAAGCAGCGGGCGTGGTCGCGCCCTGCCTGGCAGATACCGATCCGAGCAAGGAATCCAGGTCGAGCGTGTCGAGTTGGAGCTGCGTCACAATCGACAGCGGCACGCCGAAGGTCACGTCAATGCCAGCACTGCCCTTGAGGTCGTCGAGTTCGAAGACGGCATCGCTCACCTGCACGTTACCGCTGCTCGAGGACATCCTGCCCTTGATGCTGAGACGCGTGAGCTTGTCGGCCGGCAGCGACGAGACGTCGACCTCGAGCCACGCCAGCGTCTCGCGCAGCTTCGGTCCGACGAGGCTGAACTCGCCCGAGGCTGCGGGCCGCGCCGGATCGCCCGAAAAGGTCGAGCTCGCCTGCAGCACCATGTCGCCCGGCAAGGTGGCGCTAAGCTTGGGTACGGCGACCACGCCGGCGCGCGCCTCGAGCTCGATCACCACGTTGCGAACCGGCTGCCTGTCATAGACGACCTCGCCGATGTCGAGCGCGAGCTTGGCGGCCATGCTGGCGAGCAGGCTGGGCCCGGCGGGCGGTGCGGGGACGGCTGACGATCCGGCCGGCGGGGGCGTCGGCGGTTCAGGCTCGGCCGGACGGGCGATCGCCGCCAGCCATCGATCGAGATCGACCTTGGCAGCCGTGAGCTTGCCCT
>DATHNU010000190.1:0-7300 GCA_035485695.1 Reyranella sp.
GGGCGAGGCGGCGCAACTTTTTTTGGCCAGGATCGTTTTGAATGTATTGGTCGGGTATTGGTATCGCCCTGCCCCCGCTCAGCGATGCCACTCTCCCCACTCGACCTATAGCCCGCCCCCGAGCAATCGGGGGCGGGCTGCCTGCTTCAGGGGGCGGATTCCAGGTAAGTTACCGCAAACAGCCGGTCCGGATCGCTCCAGGTATGCTCAATGGAGAAGCCGCCGCTGCGAGCCAGCATGTCGATGCCGGCATCGTCGTATTTGTAGGAATATTCGGTATGGACCCGCTCGCCTTCAGAGAAGGTGAAGCTGCGGCCGGCGACGGTCACGGTCTGCGGACGCAGGCTCCTGAAGTAGATCTCGATGCGGCCTTCCGCGGCGTTGTAGAAGGCTTCGTGGGCAAAGCCCGCCAGGTCGAAATTGGCCTCGAGCTCGCGGTTCATCCGGCGCAGCAGATTGAGGGTGAACTCGGCGGTGACGCCCGCTGAGTCGTTGTAGGCGGCATGCAGGCGGCGTGGATCCTTTTTGAGATCGACCCCCATCACCAGGCAGCCGGTCGGCCCGAGGAGCGAACGGGCGCGGCGTAGGAAGGCGGTGGCCTCGGCGGGCTCGAGGTTGCCGATGGTCGACCCGGGGAAAAAGCCGAGCCGCGTCGCGCCGTTCACATCGGCCGGCAGCTCGGTGAGCGCCATGTAGTCGGCGCAGACCGGCTCGACTTTCAGGCCGGGATAATCGCGGCGCAGCCTTGCCGCCGTGGCATCGAGATGCTGACGCGAGATGTCGATCGGCACATAGGCCGAAAGATCGCGCAGACCCTCGAGCAGGAGGCGAGACTTCACGCTCGAGCCGCTGCCGAACTCGACCAGCGCGCAACCAGGCCCGGCCAATACGGCAAGCTCGGCGACGCATTGGCGGAGAATCCCGGTCTCGGTGCGCGTCAGGTAATATTCCGGCAGCTCGCAGATCTGGTCGAACAGCGCCGAGCCGCGAGCGTCATAGAGGAATTTGGCGGGAATGGCGCGCGGCGTGCGCGCGAGTCCCGCCAGCACCGCTTCCCTGAATTCCGCGCGATCGTCAGCCTCGGATCGCTCGAGGACAAGAGCCGGCCCGTTCATCGCAAATCCTCCGCCAAACGAAGTCCACCGAACATCCAGCGCGCGTCCGGCGGAAAAAAGTTCCGATAGGTCGTGCGCGCATGGCCGGCCGGTGTCGCCGCGCAGCCGCCGCGCAGCACCATCTGGTTGGCCATGAACTTACCGTTGTATTCGCCGATCGCGCCCGCCGGCTCGCGAAAGCCGGGGTAAGCGACGTAAGGGCTGGCGGTCCATTCCCAGACTTCGCCGATGCCCTCTACCGCGCCCGCGCCGGTTTCCCATTCCTGCTCGCGCGGCAGGCGCTTGCCTGCCCATTTGGCGAAGGCCGAGGCCTCATACGCGCTGACGTGGCACACTGGACGGGCCGGATCGACTGGCTCCAAGCCGGAGAGCGTGAAAACCTGCCAGCCGTCGCCGTCTTTTTCCCAGTACAGCGGCGCCTGCCAGTCGCGCTGGCCGACGCAGTCCCAGCCCGCCGACAGCCAGAACTCCGGCCGCCGGTAGCCGCCATCTTCCATGAAAGCGAGATATTCGCCGCAGCTCACCGGCCGCGCCGCCAGCGCGAAGGGTTCCAGCCAGACGCGATGCCGGGGGCCTTCATTGTCGAAGGCGAAGCCCGTGCCATCGTGGCCGATCTCCAAGAGGCCGCCTTCGAACTCGCGCCAGGCGAGCGGCCGCACGTTGCCCTTTGGCGCGACAGCCATCTTGTAGGCGGGCTTGATCGGGTTCTGGGCCAGCAGGTGCTTGGCGTCCATCAACAAAAGTTCCTGGTGCTGCTGCTCATGGTGAATCCCGAGTTCGACAAGCTGATCGATACGGTTGTCACCTTTTGTCAGCAGTGCAGCCATAGCCTCCGACACATGGCGGCGATAGGCCAGGATCTCCTCGACGCCGGGACGGGTGATCATGCCGCGCTGGGGCCGCGGATGCCGGGGACCGACCGCCTCGTAGTAGGAGTTGAAAAGATATTCGTAGGCCGGATCGAACACCGGGTAGTCCCGCGCGTACGGCCGCAGCAGGAACGTCTCGAAGAACCAGGTCGTGTGCGCGAGATGCCATTTGGTTGGACTGGCGTCGGGCATCGATTGGACGGTTTGGTCCTCCGGCGACAATGGTGCGGCCAGGCGCTCTGTCATGTTGCGGACAGACAGGAAGTGCTCGGCGCGGATGGAGCCGTGCGCCGGCACGGGACTCGTTATCAGGTTGGACACGACACCTCCGCACCGGTCGCAACGGCGGGCGACAATAGGCGGTTGCAATGCTCCGGTCGCACACTCACTCTGGACAGCCTTCTCTCGTCGACCCGAGGACGCAAGTGCCGATTTGTGAGATCGACCCGTGGCGCACTCAATATTTCGAGAATGCCGCCTGTCCTGCAGACGTTTTCATTCCCACTGAGGACAGCGACGGCTGGCTCTGGAATCCCGCCCATCGCTGGATTTATGACAAGCTCGCAGTCGCCGTGAGCCAGGGTATGAATGCTGCACCGCACGGCATCGCTCCGCAGAATTATCCGGTGTTCTCCAAGCCGATCTACAACCTGAAGGGCATGGGCGTCGGCAGCCGCCCACTGGCGTCGGCGGACGACTACGCCGACGCCTACCAGCCCGGTCATATGTGGTCGACCCTGCTCGAAGGCAAGCACATCAGCAGCGATGTTGCGCTGATCGACGGAGCGCCCCAATGGTGGCGCCATGCCGGCGGTATCGCCTCTGGCGGCGGAACCTTTGACGGCTGGGAGGTCCGCGCCGAAGCCGACCCCGCCATCGAGGAATGGTGCGGTGCGTGGTGCCGGCGACATCTCAAGGGCTACACCGGGATGATGAACCTCGAGACCATCGGCGGCCGCATCATCGAGGCGCACCTACGCTTCGCCGATCAGTGGCCCGACCTCTACGGCGCGGGCTGGGTCGAGGCGCTCGTGCGCCTCTATGCCCGAGGCGAGTGGCAGTTCGACGATTCGACACGGCGCACCGGCTACAGCGTCGTGCTGTTCGTTCCGCACGGGCCGCGCTATCGCCATCCGCCGGCCGAACTGCAACGCCGGACGGCAAGCCTGCCTGGCGTCTCGAGCCTGCAGATCACCTTTCACGAAAACCTGCCGCCTGGCCGGCATGCCATGCCGCCCGGCGGCTTTCGCGTCGCCATCATCAATTGCTGGGATCGCACCGGCGGCGATGCAGCACGCGAAATGCTGCGCGCATACTTCGAATCGCCGGCCGCCACGACGTCCAGCTAGAGATTTCGCCGCAGGAAGCCGGCGAACAGGCTGACGATGAACAGCACCAGCGCAATGACGAAGAGTATTTGCGCCATGCCAGTCGCCGTCGAGGCAATCCCGCCGAAGCCGAACACCGCGGCCACCAGCGCGATCACGAGGAACATCAGCGCCCAATACAACATTTCCTGACTCCTTCGAGCTTCACAAACCAACGCCCGTGGTGGCAGGCCGGTTCCGGTTGGTGGCCGGGCAACTCACGTCGCAATGCGGCGTTCCCTCTCAAGTCCCTGATGGAACAAGGCAAAACGGAGGGCCCCATGGAACGCGAACTCACGCCTGTCGAGGCACGCAGCGGCGTCGTCAGCGGTCGGATCGTCACCGTCTTGGCGCTGTCGTTCGTCGGCGCCGTGGTTGCGCTGGCGCTGGCTTGGCTGTTTCTCTTCCCGAGGTAGGTTGGCCAGGATAGGTCGGCCGCGCGAGGCGGATTAGAGTGCGGCCGATGAAGATCTATTTCGTCGGCTACATCGCCGCTCTCGCAGCGCTGGCGATCCTCGATGCCCTGTGGCTGGGGGTGGTGAGTCGCGACTTCTACAAGGCACGCTTAGGTCAACTCCTGCTCGAGCAACCGAACTGGTACGCGGCGATCCTGTTCTATCTCGTCCACGCCGTGGGGATCGTCGTGTTCGCCGTGCCCCTTGCCGGATCATGGGGATCGGCGGCGCTCTTTGGGGCGCTGTTCGGCTTCTGTGTCTACGCCGCCTATGACCTGACGAACCTGGCAACGCTGCGCGGCTGGCCGCTCGCGGTGAGCTTCGTCGATCTCGCCTGGGGCGCCGCCGTGACGGCAGCTGCCACCGTAACGGCTTTCCTGGCGACGCGCGCCGCCTGAAGGATCAGTGCTCGTCGTTGTACTCGGGATGGCGCCGTATGAATGCCGCCACGAAGCTGCAGGCCGGCACGATCTTGAAGCCGCGTTGGCGGGCATCGTCGAGCGCGGCGCGCACCAGGCGCGCGCCGACGCCCTTGCCTTCGTCGGCAGGCGGCACCTCGGTGTGCGTGAAGATCGCGCGATCACCCTGCTCGCGATAGACGGCTATGGCGAGGCCATGCTCGGTGTCGAGCTCGTAGCGGCTCTCGGCTGCGTTATGCCTCACCGTCATGTCCGGTCGACCTCCCAGAACATGGGGTAGTCGGACTGGATCAGCCCTTTGAGGTCGCTGCGGTAGCCCGCCGGAATCGTGAACTGGCCCCACATCAGGGACGGCACCAGCTCGTAGGCAATGACCTGGATCTCGGCCGCGATCTTCTTGCGCTCGTCGAGCGTGGCGGCACGCGTGAATGCCTTCAACAGATCAGGCACGCGCTTGTCGCATGACCAGCCCGGAAAATCGTTGCAGGTCGCCGCGACGTAGAAGTGCGTCAGCGGCGAGTACATGTCGGTGCCGTTGGAGTAGACCGGGAACATCGACCAGCCATCCTTCTTGGCGCGCCGTGCCAGCACGGTCGGCCAGTCGCGCGGCTGCTGCTCGACGGTGAAGCCCACGTCGCGCATATTCTGAGCCAGCACGCGGGACGCGGTCTGGCTGATCGAACCCGCGACCTCGAGGACGATCACCGGCTCGCCCTTGTAGCCCGAGGCCTTTAGCTCGGCCTTCGCCGCGGCGAGGTCGAGCTTGGCCACGCCCGCGCCGGCATCGGTGGTGAGCGGTGTGCCGCACATCCAGAACGACGGGCACGACTTGCTGCGGTACTGGTCGGGCACGCCGATCGCCGTCAGGGTCGCGTCCTGGTCGACCAGCTTCCACATCACCTTGCGCACCGCGGGATTGTCGAACGGCGGGGCGGCGTGGTTCAGGCGGAAGTTGCCCTGGAACTGGTGAATGCCGCCCAGCCCCATCAGCTTGACGCCCTTGTCCTTCTCGAGCAGCGGCAGCATGTCGAAGGGCAGGTACTGCATGTAATCGATCTCGCCCGCCATCAGGGCGTTGGCGCCGGTCGACTGGTCGGGCATGACGCGCAAGGTGAGCTGGTCGATCTTGACGTTCTTGCCGCCGGCCAGGAAATCGGGAGCTTCCTTGCGCGGCATGTAGGCGGGATTGCGCTCCAGCACCATGGCGCTGCCGGGCCGCCACTGGTCCTTCAGGAAACGGAACGGGCCGGAGCCGATGGGATCGCCGATGCGCTGGTCGGCCGGCGTCGCGGCCAGCCTGGCCGGCATCATCACCGGCAAGGGTGCATTGGGCTTGCCCAGGACGTCGAGCAGCAGCGGGAAGGGCTGCTTCAGCACGAGCTTGAAGGTCGTGGGACCGGCGGCATCGAGCGCGGCCGTGTCGGCCATCAGCATCTTGCCCAGCGGGTCACGCACCGCCCAGCGCTTGAGCGAGGCCACGCAATCCTCTGCGCTGACCGGAGCGCCGTCATGCCACTTGAGGCCCTCGCGCAACACGAACGTCCAGGTGAGCTTGTCGGGGCTGCTGTCATAGCTCTCGACCATCTGCGGCTTGATCTCGCCCTGCTCGTTCATGGCGAACAGCATGTCGAAGACGTGCAAGCCAAAGGTGCGGGTGATGGTCGCCGTGATGACGTGCGGATCGAGGATGGTAACCTCGGACTCGAGCACCACCGTCATCGCCTTGGCCGCTGCGCGCGCGCGCCGTGGCCGGATCAGTGAGGCAGCTCCCAGCACTGCCCCGCCGGCCAACATCGTCCTACGCCCCAAACCGTTACGCATACTGCACCCCTCGCTCAGAGGCAGGCAGCGTAGCCGCGAACGGACCCAAAGAGAAACGGGCCGGTCCCGCCTGCTTTCGACAGGAGGACCGGCCCGAACGGCGCGGCCGCGATTCAAGTCTCGCGGGCGTTACATGTCGCGGGAGTGCTTCGCCTCCCAGGCACTGACCTGAGCTTCGGCCTGGTCGTGCGAGATGCCGTAGCGGGTCTGGATCTTGCCGACGAGCTGATCGCGACGACCTTCGATCTGCAGCAGGTCGTCGTCCGTCAGCTTGCCCCATTGCTCCTTCACGGTGCCCTTGGTCTGGCTCCAGCTGCCCTTGATCTTCTCCCACATCGTCTTGGTGTCGGTCTTGACGGTCTGGGTGGTGGACTGCGCATGAACGACCATTGGCACGGTACCGGCGGCCATGACAGCGCAAGCGGCGAGAATCGCAATCGAACGCATTGGTGACTCCTGTGTGTGAAAATGCGGCGCGACGTGCACCTGCCGGGTCAACGGGATTGCGGTGTCCGGGTTGCCGCGACCTGGCCCAATCAAGGGGCCGTCAGGCCCACAGCGACTTAACAAAGAGGGCAACCGGAATGACGATCAGGATCGCCATGTAGAGATCCAGCAATTCACCGTGAAGCGGCCCTTTGTCGGTGTCGCTCGACATGGCTGGCGCAGGCTTGGTCAGGATCGTTCGCATGGCGGTACCCCCCATCATGGCTACAGATCTGCCATAGGAACGCCACGAAACCGCCCCGGGTTGCACGGCATGCGAAAAATCAGGAAGAAGCGGCCGTTCGGCCCGCGTGATCGAGCGCCTGCTGGAGATCGACCGCCGAATAGGGCTTGGAAATGAACTGGAGGCCCTCGCCCTGCCTGTCGGACCGGCCATAGCCGCTGGCGATGACGACCGGCAGCGTGGGGAACTGCCCACGCACCCGCGCCGCCAGTTCCTCGCCGCTGATCCCCGGCAGGCCGAGGTCGGTCAGAAGCAGGTCGAACGAACCGCCCCGTGCCAGCAGTTCGAGGGCCTGCTCGCCGCTGCCGACGCCCGCCACGAAGCAGCCGAGCTGTTCCAGCATGTCGGTGGTCGACATGCGCAGGACGACCTCGTCCTCGACCAGGAGAACGCGCCGCGGCCGGCCCGGGGGAACCTCTTTCTCCGAGGCCTCCGGCGGCTTGGCCGGCTCGGCCGGTGGTGGCGGCGGTCGTCGCGCGGCCAGCACGCTGCGCAACCTCGCCATGAGCTCCTCGCCACGATAC
>DATHNU010000191.1:0-3466 GCA_035485695.1 Reyranella sp.
CAGATCCGCTTCAAGCCGGACGGCAGCGAAAACCCCGACTGCGTGTTCAACCAGGAGCCCTATCGCGATGCTCCCATCATCCTGTCGGGCGATAACTTCGGCTGCGGGTCGAGCCGCGAAGGCGCGGTGTGGGCGCTGGCCGGCATGGGTGTGAAGGCGGTGATCGCGCCCTACTACGGCGACATCTTCTACAACAACTGCTTCCAGAACGGCATCCTGCCGGTGATGCTGCCCATCGAGGACGTCGAGCAGCTCGCCGACGAGATGCGCGCCTCGCCCGGCAACGCCCGCATCACGGTCGATCTCGAGAATTGCCAGGTCGTGTCGCCGACCGGCCGGGTCATTCCCTTCAAGATCGATGCGCGGCGCCAGCATGCCTTGCTGAACGGCCTGGACGACATCGCCCAGACCATGAGCCACAAGGACGAGATCGCGGCGTGGCAGGCGTCCGACAAGACCGGCAGGCCGTGGGTGTGGCTGTGAGCGCTTGAAGCCGCTCCACGTCTTCGCCGCGCTCCTGATCGTGGCGATGTGGGGCCTGAACTTCACCGTCATCCGCTTCGGCCTCGACGAATTCACGCCCTTCACCTTCTCGGCCTGGCGCTTCCTGCTGGCCGCGCTGCCGATCCTGTTCGTCAAGAAGCCCGCCATCCCGTGGGGCACCTTGGCCGGCATCGGCGGCTTCATGTTCGGCGGCCAGTTCGTGTTTCTGTTCTTCGCCATGCAGGTTGGCCTGCCGCCCGGTCTCACCTCCGTGCTGGTGCAGCTGCAGGGCCCGCTGACGGTGGTGCTGGCCGCCCTCTTCCTGCGCGAGCATGCCACGCGCGGCCAATGGCTGGGGCTCGCGGTCGCGGCCGTCGGTGTCGTGCTGATCGCCCGCTCCGTGGAGGGGACGACGAACGTCTTCGCCATCGGCCTGGCGCTCCTGTCGGCGCTCACCTGGGCCGTCGGCAATCTCTTCTTCCGCACGGCGCGCGGCGTGTCGATGTTCGCGGTCACCGCCTGGGCCTGCGTGCTGCCCCCACTGCCGCTCGCCCTCGTCGCCCTGATCACCGAAGGGCCGGAGCACCTGCTGGCGCCCATCCTGGCGCCCACCTGGAAGGGCTGGTTCGCGCTCTTCTACACAGTCGTGCCGGTGATGTGGCTGGGCTACCTGATCTGGGGCACGCTTTTGCGCACCTATCCCGCCGCCAAGGTCGGGCCGATCTCGCTGCTCGTGCCCTGCGTCGCCCTGGGCTTTGCCGGCTGGCTGGTCGGCGAACCGATCGGCGGCCTGCGGCTGGTAGGCGTGATCGTCGTGCTGGGCGGCGTGGCGCTGGGCCTGTTCGCGTCGGTGCGGCGGATGCGGTAGGCGGCGCACGATCGTTCAAGACTGTCGCTGTCTGCCACCGGCATGGTGTCCGCCGGTCAGCAACAGGGAGTTGCCGCATGCCCTCCGATGCCGTGAAGCGCCACGAGGTGATCAACTTTGCCAAGAAGTTCGATCTCCTCTCGGAGCAATGGACCCCAAGAGTAATTGCCGAGTTGAACGACTATCAGTTCAAGGTCGTGAGACTCGAAGGTGATTTCGTCTGGCATGATCATCCGGAAACCGACGAGGCGTTCATCGTTCTCGACGGCGAACTGCGCATCGATTTCAGGGATCGCTCCGTCGTGCTGGGACCGGGCGAGATGTTCGTCGTTCCCAAGGGCACCGAGCACAAGCCGTTCGCCGAGAACGAGGTCAAGATGCTGCTGATCGAACCGCGCGGCACGTTGAATACCGGCCACGAAGGCGGCGAGCGCACGGCCGAGAACGATGTCTGGATCTGATTCACCACGCCGCTTGCGGCCGCGTGCGTCATGCCGGAGCGCGGGCCTCCAGGCCCGCTCATAGCATCGTATCGACGATGAAGATGCGGGCCTGGAGGCCCGGGCTCCGGCATGACATGACACTGAGCCGGTCACCTCGACCAGCGCAGCACCAGCGGATCGGTGCGCCGCGCGACCTCGATCAGGCCGGCGCGGGTTGCCGGATGCAGCGGCAGCACCGGGTGCCGGGTCATCTCGGAGCGGATGACGCCGCCTTCCTGCATCAGCACCTTGGCGGCCGAAAGCCCGCATTGCCGGTTCTCGTAGTTGATCAGCGGCAGCCAGCGCTGATAGGCCGCGACGGCTGCTTCGCGGTCGCCGGCGGCGAACGGGTCGATGATCTGGCGGATGCCGTCGGGGTAGCCGGCGCCCGTCATCGCCCCGGTGCAGCCCGCGTCGAGGTCGGCCATCAGGGTGATGCCCTCTTCGCCGTTCCACGGTCCGACGATCGCGTCGCCGCCTTCGGCGATCAGCGCGCGCAGCTTGTTCGCGACCTGCGCCACCTCGACCTTGAAATAGGACACGTTGGCGATCTCGCGTGCCATGCGGGCCAGCAGGGGCACCGAGAGCGGCGTTCCGGCCACCGGCGCGTCCTGGATCATGATCGGGATGCTCACCGCATCGGAGACCCGGCGGAAGAAATCGTAGATGCCCTGCTCGGATGCCCGGATGGTGGCGCCGTGGTAGGGCGGCATCACCATGACCATGGCCGCACCCGCCGCCTCGGCCCGGCGGCTGCGCTGGGCGCAGACCTGCGAGCCGAAATGGGTCGTGGTCACGATCACCGGCACGCGGCCGGCGACATGCGCCAGCACGCTGTCCATCACCCGCTCGCGTTCGTCGTCGGTCAGCACGAACTGCTCGGACCAGTTGGCCAGAATGCACATGCCTTGCGAGCCGGCATCGATCATGAAGTCGGTGCAGCGCTTCTGGCCCTCGAGGTCGAGCTCGCCGTTGCCGTCGAACACAGTGGGCGCCACGGGAAAGACGCCGCGATAGATCGCTTTCGTCGCCATGGACTCTCCGGACTTACGCCGCCTGCAGGCCGCACCACTCGGCGATGAACAAGGCGGTGGCCTGGGTGATCTTGCGGATCGATTCGAGGTTCACCCGCTCGTCGAAGCCGTGGATGTCGTCGGATTGCGGGCCGTAGACCAGCGCCGGGATGCCGGCATAGAGGCCGAAGAAGCGGTTGTCGGCCGTGCCGGTCGAGGTCTTGTCTAAAAGCTCGTCGCCGAACACCGTCTTGTGCGCCTGGGCCAGCACGACCCGCACCTGCTCGTGGTTCTTGAGCACGAACGGCTCGGCCTGGAAGCCCTCCCAGCTCACCGTCGGCGGATTGTTGCCCAGGAAGGAATCGTTGGCGGCGGCGTGGCGGATCAGATCCTCGATCTCCTGGCGGCACTCCTTCAGGTTCTGCGACGGTAGCACGCCCACCCGCATGTCGAAGGTGCACCAGGACGGCACCGAACTCGCCCAGTCGCCGCCGGCGATCTTGCCGACATTGAAGTTCACCGGGTGATGGTGGTCGTGGAAATGCGCGTCGTGCGCCTTCTTCTCGTTCCACTTCTTCTCGAGCTCGCGCAGCTGCTGGATCAGGCGGAACGCCGATTCG
>DATHNU010000192.1:0-2971 GCA_035485695.1 Reyranella sp.
CTCAGCCGACTACACGTTTCTCAAGAAGGGCAGCTGACGGTTGACTGAAGAAGAATGGCGCGCCCGAAGAGATTCGAACTCCTAACCTTCTGATCCGTAGTCAGATGCTCTATCCAGTTGAGCTACGGGCGCACGGCCGGACGGCCTTCTGAAAAGGGTCCGGCGAAGAGGCGCGCACCCTAATGAAACCGGCTGGGCGATGCAAGCCGCGAAGCGGCCGCACCATGTCCCATAAAATCAGGGTTTTAGGCAGGCCAAACGCTTCTAGGGGCTGATCCGACCTTCCCGCAATCGCGTATCCCGGACCAGGGGCGTAGGATGATGGCCATGGTCTTTCGCATGCTTGCCCTCCTTGGCGTGCTGGTCAGCCTGGTGTCCGGCGCGCAGGCTCAGGACGTGTCGGACGCCGACCGCAAGGCGATCCGCGACATCATCCAGTCGCAGGTCGATGCCTTCCGGCACGACGACGGCGACGCCGCCTTCGCCCTGGCCTCGCCCTCGATCCGCGGCATGTTCGGCTCGTCCGACATCTTCATGGACATGGTGCGCCAGGGTTACCAACCTGTGTACCGGCCCAAGGAATTCGACTTCGCCGAGATCGTGACCCTTAACGGCCAGGTCACCCAGAAGGTCCATGTCGTCGGACCCGACGGCCGGCCGGTCACCGCCTTCTATCCGATGACGCAGCTGCCCGACGGCAGCTGGCGCATCAACGGCTGCTATCTGCAGGCGCCCGAAGAACACCAGGCCTGATTCCTCGCCAGAAAATTCCGTCATGAATCGCGTATCGCCGAAGGTGCTGGCGCTGCTGGGCACGCTCACGCTCGTCTGGGGCACCAACTGGCCCTTGTTCAAGATCGCGCTCGATGAGCTGCCGGTGCTCACCTTCCGCGCCATCGTGCTGGTCACCGCGTCGCTGGTCCTGCTGGCGATCATGCTGGCGCGCCGTGAGAGCTTCGCGGTACCGCGGGGCAAGTGGCCGGCGCTGATCGCGGCATCGGCGCTGAACCTCTTCATCTGGAACATCGCGACGTCGCTTGCCGTGCTCTATATCCCGTCTGGTCACGCCTCGGTGCTGGCCTACACCATGCCGCTGTGGGTGGCGCTGATCGGCTTCGCCGTGTTCGGCCAGCGCCTGACGGGCCGCCTGCTGGCGGCGATCCTGATCGGCGCCGCTGCCGTGGTGGCGCTGATGGTGCCCAACTTCGCAAGCTACGCGCACGCGCCGGCCGGGCTCTTCTGGGGCCTGTTCGCGGGCTTCTGCTGGGCGGTCGGCACCTTCGTCGTCAAGCGCACGAGCTGGCAGGGCATGGGCCTGTCGCTCACTTTCTGGCAGGTCGTGATCACCCTGCCGCCCATCCTGTTCGGCGCCCTGCTGATCGATGGCCTGCCGACGCACTGGCCGTCGACCGAGGCACTGGTCGCCACGATCTATACCGGCGCCGTTCCCATGGCGCTGGGCACTACCGCCTGGTTCGCCCTGGTGAAGCTCCTGCCCGCCCAGGTCGCCGGCCTCTCCGCCATCGCTATCCCGATCGTGGCCATCGTGAGCGGCGTGCTGATCCTGCATGAGCCCTTGTCGCCACTTCAAACGCTGGCCATCGCCTCGACCGTGCTGTCGCTGTGGCTCGCGCTGATGCCGGCGCGGGGGCGCTAGGCTGGGGGCGCGCCACTCCAGTGGCGCGTCTTCGCTTGATCAGATGACGCGCGACTGGAGTCGCGCGCGCCCAGCGTCAGCCCAACTCGAGGCTGGTCACGCCGTAGATGCCGGCGTAGTCGACTTCGGGCCTGGTGCCCGTATACATGCGCGCCGTTTCGAACGAGGGCTTCAGCCCCATGCGTTCGGCCAGCGCGATGGCTGGCTTGTTGATGTCGGGCATGTCGATCGCCACGGCCGCGGCACCGGTCTTGGCGGCGAGGCCCGAGACCAGGGAAGCGGCGATCTCCGGCGTGGCGGCAAACACCGGGCCGACGCGCGACGCCGCCTGGCACGCCCGCATCACGGCAAAGCCCGCCAGCTCGCCGTCGCGCATCGCCACCATCGCGGCGCGTTCGGGCAGGGTGATCCACGACGCCAGGAAGGAATCGCGCGCCTCGGGAAAGAAGCGGCGGTCATAGGCGGCGAGCTTGTCGAAGGCGACGCTCCGCGCATCGAGCAGGCTGACACCCGCGGGCGCTGGAGCGGCAGCCGGCGCTCCTTCATGACGGACATTGTTCCACGCGGTGCGGAACCCGGACTTGCGATAGTTGGCCTGCTGCGCCACCACGCCGTCGAGGCCGACATTGCGGCCCTCCAGCCGTGCCATGCCGGCACGCCAGACCTGGATGCCGTAGCCTTTTCCACGCACTTGGGGCCGCGCGATGTAGAAGCCCAGGAAGCCGAGCACCGGCCCGTACTTCACGACGGAAATGCAGACGACCGGCTCGCCGTCGAGCAGGCCGATGCGGAAAGCGCCCGGGTCGGCGGCAAAGAAGGCGTGGGTATCGGTGTTGCCCGGATTCCAGCCCTCGTCGGCGGCCCATCGGGCCATGCGCTGAACGTCGTCGGCGCTGCCGACCGTGATCTCGAAAGTCATGCGGCGAAGCTAGCTCAATCCGCGACGGGCGGCGACAGTCGCTTGCCAATCCCGCGCCATCGCCGTCAGACTGTTAGTAACAATAGACGTGTGGAGGATACGCAATGAAGCGGCTGACCTTGTCGGCGATGATGCTCCTTGTTTCTCTGCTGCTGACAGGCGAAGCCAGTGCGCAGCAATGGGTGGCGAGCTGGACCGCCTCGGTGCACGGCCCCTACCCCGTCGGCAATCCGACCGCCCAACCCGAGCTCAAATATGCCTTCGCCTCACCGCAGCAGGGCGCCCGCGACCAGTCGTTCCGCATGATCGTGCGGCCTGACGTCTGGGGGCCGCAGACGCGCATCCGCCTCTCCAATGCTTTCGGCACCCAGCCCGTCACCTTCAATGACACGTTC
>DATHNU010000193.1:0-2116 GCA_035485695.1 Reyranella sp.
ATGCCGGGTATGGGCGACCATCCCACCGCGACGGCCCTCTATGCCGCCATCGTGACGGCGCTCTACCGGCGCGAGAGAACGGGGCTGGGCGGCGTCGCGCAGACCTCGCTGCTGCAGAACGGCCTGTGGGCGAATGGCTGCTTCGTGCAGAATCGACTGTTCGGCGAGCACGTCGCGCACCGGCCGCCGCGAACCCAGGCGCCCAACGCGCTCGCCAATCACTATCGCTGTCGCGACGGCCGATGGTTCCTGATGGCGCTGCACAACGAGCCCCGTCAGCTGGCGAGCTTCCTGAAGGCGATCGACGCAGAGCAGCTCGCCGAGGATCCGCGCTTCGCCACCACGCCGGCGCGGCGCGCCAACGCCCGGGCACTGACCGCGATCCTCGACGAGATCTTCGGCCGACGCGACCTCGCCGAATGGCGACCCATTCTCGAGAAGGCGGGCGTGACGTTCGGGGCGGTGTTCTCGGTCGACGAAGCGGCCGACGACGCGCAGTCGCGCGAGATCGGCGCCCTGGTTCCTTTCGCCGACGGGGTGGGCCTCACCGTGTCGAGCCCCTTCCACCTCGACGGCGCGACCAAGGTCGCGCCGCTCCGCGCGCCCGCCGTCGGCCAGCATTCGGAGACGGTGCTGCGCGACGCCGGCTACGCCGCCGACGAGATCGCGCGTCTGAAAGCGCTCGGTGTGTTGCAGCCGTAGGAGCGGACGACTTCTTGCGCTAGCGCCCGGCCGGAGCCCGAGCTGTCACAACCCACGTTGCTGCCTTCAGCCTGACCCCGTCAGGTCCATCGTGCGCCGCAAGCGCGGATCGCACGGCCGGTAGCGCCGCCGCCCGGAGCTCGGGATTTTCCCGAAGAATCTTGCCCAGGGCGCCGACCCGCGAACAAACCGCCAGCATCGTCTCGAGGTCGCCGCTGCCAACCTGCTTGTCACGGGCAGTGATCTCGATCTCCCCGAAACCCGCTCTTTCCAGAATGCCGCGCACGCGGTCGGGGTTGGCGAACGAGAACGGGCCGGGCGCGTCCGGATCGTGGGCGGGCTGCGGCGGCAAATGAGCGGACGCGGCTTTGAGCGGCAGGATGTCGAGCAGGTTCTCCTCGAGCGTTCGCCAGCAGACGAAGGTCAGCCGCCCCTTCGGCCTGAGGCTGCGACGAATGTTGATGAACGCGGCCGTTGGGTCAGCGAAGAACATAATCCCGAACCGCGAGAAGGCGGCGTCGAACGAGGCCGGTTCGAAGGGAAACAACTGGGCATCTGCCTGGACGAACCGCACGCGCTCGCAGCCTTCGGCCGCGCGCTGCGCGAACGCCAGCACCGCAGCCGACAGATCCACCCCCACGACGGTGCCGTCCGGCGCGACGGCCCGGGCAAGCGCCAGCGCGGTCTCACCCCCGCCACAGCCTATGTCCAGAACGTTCTCACCAGGACGCGGCGCGAGCGCGGCCAAAGCGTGCCGACCCAGCGGAGCAAGTTGTCGTTCCAAGGGCTCCCGGACCTCCGCCCACGCGGCGGCCCGGACTTCGTCCTGGGTCAGCGCGGGCAAGGGGCTGATCTGGTCCATAGCGGGATCATTGCCAGACGATCCGGCAATGTCGAGGTCGCCTTGCAGCCGCTGTGTGCTCGCGACGGCGGCTGTTGGGCGGACCACCGCTGACATCAACCGCGCTCCGATCGGTGGCCTCCCTGCCTTATGAGAACACGCGCCCCGGTCTAGGCCATCGGCCGGATTTCCGTTACACTTCCCGTTCGATGGCTGATGGAAAGGAGCAAGTCCATGACCGCGCAGACCAAAGGCCGCATCCGTCACGTCGCCCTCAGCGTCAAGGATCCCTGGGAGACCGCCGAATTCTACAAGCAGGCCGTGGGCCTGCAGGAGGTCATGGAGCTCGACGGCCCCCTGGCCGAGGGCGTGTTCCTGACCGACGGCGTGGTCAACCTCGCCATCCTTCATTTCAAGAGCGACGAGGCCTCACAGGGCACCGGCGTGGACTATGTCGGCATCCACCACATCGGCTTCTGGGTCGATGACGTGGTGGAACAGGGCAAGATCGCGCGCAACGTCGGCGCGACCTGGATCATGGGCGACCCCGACAACCCAAACGGCTATGAAGTG
>DATHNU010000194.1:0-8717 GCA_035485695.1 Reyranella sp.
CCGCGACCTTGGTCTCATGGTCGAGGCCGGGATGGGGCACCGACACCACCATGTCGCGGGCGGCGAAGTGCGGATTGGCGAAGACGTCGCGCACGTCATTGACCGGCGCAAAGGGCACCTGGCCGCCGAGATGCGCCAGCAGTTCCTGCTTGGTGCGCTGGCTGGTGAAGGATGAAATGGCTGCGAGGATCTCTTCCTGATGGGCACGGCGGTCCTGCACGGTGGCATAGCGCGGATCGGTGCCCATCTCGGCCTTGCCGATCAGGCGGCACAGGATCGGCCAGTGCGTGTCGGCGTGGGCGGCGATGGTGATGAAGCCGTCCTTGGCCGGGAACATGCCGAACGGGCAGAGCAGGGGATGGTGGTTGCCTTCCGGCACCGGCACGCCGCCGGTGTAGGAATGCTGGTGCACGATGCGCTCGCACATCGACAGGATGGCGTCGACCATGCCGACATCGACGAACTGGCCCTGGCCGGTCTTGTGAGCACGCAGGATGGCGCTGACGATGCCGACGGCGCACATGGTGGCGGGCATCAGGTCTCCGATGCCGGGGCCGACCTTCATCGGCGTGTCCTTGTCGGGGCCGGTGATCGCCATGACGCCGCCGAACGCCTGGGCCACGACGTCATAGGCTGGCCAGTCGGTGTAGGGGCTGCGGCCGGTACGCCAGTCGCCGAAGCCGCGGATGGTGGCGTAAACCAGCTTGGGGAAACGCTCGTGCAGGGTCTCGTAGCCCAGCCCCAGGCGATCCATCACGCCGCCGCGATAATTCTCGACCACGGCGTCGGCGCCGTCGCAGAGCCGCACCACCAGCGCGCGGCCTTCCGGGCACTTGAGATCGATGGCGATCGACTTCTTGTTGCGGTTGACCGAGGCGAAGTAGCCGCCGAACGCCCGCAGCTTGTCGTCGGCATGGTAGGGACCGATGATCCGCGTGTGGTCGCCGTCGAGCGGCTCGACCTTGATGACCTCCGCGCCCTGGTCGGCCAGCAGCATGGTGCAGAACGGGCCCGCCAGCATCTGCGTGAGATCGACGATGCGCACGCCGTCGAGCGCTCCCAAGGGTGACTGATCACTCTCCAACTCTTGACGACCTTCCGGCAATGCGCCCGCGGGAGCGCAATTCCAGAAGTACAATGCCGTGCACCTGCCCGCAATCGCTTCCGCCGGCTCACCAAGAGTTCAACGGAGGCACAGGAACGTTGAACGGCCGTGGGCGTTGCCTCGCGATCAGCGGAGAGAGGTCAAGTCATGACCATTCAGACGTTTGAGATCGAGGTGCAACGATCGGTGCTGGACGATGTAAAGGAGCGGTTGCGTCGGACCCGCTGGACGGACGCCATCGAAGGCGCGGGTTGGGAGTATGGCACCAACCCCGAATATCTGAAGCAGCTTTGCGACTACTGGCGCGACACGTTCGACTGGCAAAAGCAGCAGGCAGATATGAATGCTTTTAAGCACTTTCGTGCCGACGTGGATGGCGGTGGGATCCATTTCATTCACGAGCGGGGCAATGGCGGCGCGATACCAATCCTGCTGGTACATGGCTGGCCGGATTCGTTCGCCCGGTTTCTCAAGATCATTCCAATGCTTGCGCATCCGGAGGCACACGGCGGCGATGCGCGAGACTCATTCGACGTGATCGTGCCCAGCCTGCCCGGCTACGGCTTCTCCGACAAACCGCGTAAGCCGGAGCTGACGTTCAACTTCGCTGCCCTGTTGCACAAACTGATGGTCGACGAACTGGGCTACCAGCGGTTCGCCGTTCAAGGCGGTGACTGGGGCGGCATGGTCGCCGAGCATATGGCGCGCAGCTACGCCTCATCGGTCATCGGCGTTCATCTGACGGATGTTCCATTCTATCACATGTTCCAGAAACCCAGCGACATGACGGGCGCCGAGGAAAAATACCTGAAGAAGATGGAGGCGTTTCAGCAGAAGGACGGTGCCTACGCCCTTATCCAGGGAACACGTCCGCTGACGCTTGCCCAGGGCCTCAACGACTCACCCGCCGGACTCGCGGCCTGGCTTGTCGAAAAGTTCAGGACCTGGAGCGATTGCGACGGCGACGTGGAGAAGCGCTTCACGAAGGACGAGATGCTTACCCACGTCATGATCTATTGGGCGACCCAGACAATCGCCACGTCCTTTTATCCCTACTATGACCTGATGAATGCCGGGGCGATGCGCTGGATTTCGGAAACGATCAAGACGTGGATAGGTTCGTCAAGCGTACCGGCCGGTTTCGCCCTCTTCCCCAAAGACCTCGTGACGCCGCCGCGCGAATGGGCGGAACGCTTCTTCAACGTGCAGCGCTGGGCCGAGATGCCACGCGGCGGTCATTTTGCGGCGGCCGAGGAGCCGGAAATGCTGGCGGACGAGCTTCGCGCGATGTTTCGTCCCCTCCGCACAGCCGGTTGAGCGGATGGCTACTTGTCTGCCCAGTGGCTGCGGCGTTTGATCAACACCCAGCGCTCGCCCTCGAAGACATGCTTGTCGTCCTGATTCACGCCGTAGTGCTTGAAGCGCACAATACCAGCGTCGGGCTGGTCGGCATCGGTCTTCTCCAGCACCTCGGAATAGCAATAGAGTGTGTCGCCGTGGTGGACCGGCGCCTTGAGGCGGATTTTGTGCAGCCCCAGCTCCATCAGCGCGTTCTCGGCCGTGTCCTGGGCGGCAAGGCCGATGCACATCGAGATGGTGACGCCGCCGAAGCCCAGCCGCTTGCCCCACGGGCTCGACTTCATCAGGTGCTCGTTGAAATGGCCCTCGGCGGTGTTCATCGTGACGTTGGTGATCCACACCTGCTCGAGCGGCTCGACGGTCTTGCCGCGGGCGTGCTTCAGCACCTCGCCGACCTTGAAGTCCTCGAAGTAGTTGTGCTTGCCGGTGAGCGCCGAGACCTTCATCAGTTCCTCCCCCGGCCGAGCAGGCGGTCGGAGATGATGCGCTTCTGGATCTCCGAGGTGCCCTCGAAGATCTTGGTGAGCCGCGCATCGCGCCAATGTCGCTCCACGGCGTGCAGGGTGGTGTAGCCCGCGCCGCCGTGGATCTGGATGCCCTCGCTGCACACGCGCTCGGCCATCTCCGAGGCGAACAGTTTTACCATCGAGGCTTCCTTGTCGCAGCGCTGGCCGGTGTCGATCTGCTCGCAGACGAAGTAGTTGAGCTGGCGCGCCGCCTCGATCTGGGTCGCCATCTCGGCGATCTTGAAGCGGATCGCCTGGAAGTCGCCAATCGAGCGGCCGAACTGCTTGCGGTCGCCGGCGTATTTGATCGAATCGTCGAGCGCGCCCTGGGCCAGCCCGATGGCACGCGCCGCGGTGTGGGCACGCGCCGTCTCCAGCCCCGACGTGGCGTAGTAGAAGGCATGGCCTTCCTCGCCGATCATATTCTCGGCCGGCACGCGGCAGTTGTCGAAGGCAAGCTCGAAGGTCTTCCAGCCGAAATAGCCGATCTTGGGAATCGGCGCGCCGTTGCAGCCGGGCGGCAGCTCGCCGCGCTTCTTCTCGAGGAAGAACATGGACAGGCCGAGATGGCGCTTGCCGGCCGGCGCGTCCGAGGTGCGCGCGATGATGATCATGAAGTCGGCGCCGTCGGCGAAGGTGCACCAGTATTTGTTACCGCTGATCAGCCAGCTCGCGCCGTCTTTCCTGGCGCGGCAGGAGATGTTGGAGATGTCCGACCCCGCGTTCGGCTCCGACATGGAGAAGGCGCCCAAGAATTCGCCCTTGGCCATGCGCGGCAGATAACGGCCGCGTTGTTCCTCGCTCATCATGTGCGCACCGATCAGGAGGTTGCCGCGCGCGATCAGCGAGGCGACGCTCATCCAGCCGCGCGACAGCTCCTCGGTCACCAGGCAGTACTCGAAGCAGCCGAGCCCCAGGCCGCCGTATTTCTCCGGGATCAGGATGCCGAAATAGCCCAGCTCAGCCATCTTGTCCCGCAGGTCCATCGGGATGTCGCCCTTCTCGGGGTCGAGCTTGTTGGCGACGGGCAGCACCTCGTTGAGGGTAAATTCGTGCGCCTGCTCCTGGATCATGCGGCGCTCTTCGGTGATGTACGGCATCTTACGGGTTCCTGAGGCGCACGAGGTTGGTGCGCTTGAAGTCGATGGTGAGTTCGTCGCGCTGGTTGAAGCCCTTGGTATGCCAGGTGACGATGCCGAACCCCTTGTGCGAGTCCGATATGCGCCGGTCCAGCACCTCCGACTCAGCACGCAGAGAGTCGCCGGGGTAGACGGCTTGTTGGAAGGTGAGTTCGTTGACGCCGAGAAACGGCCCGCCGCCCTCGCTCAGATCCTCGACCGTGAGACCGAACACGGTGGTGAACACCAGCATCGGGTTGGCGACGATGCCGGGATGGCCGTGCGCGCGGGCATAGGCGGCGTTGAAGTAGTGCGGATTGAAATGCAGCGTCAGCGTCGAGAAGAGGGTGCTCTCCGATTCGGTGATGGTGCGCCCCCAATGGTGCTTGAAGACGCGCCCCGGCTCGAAATCCTCATAGCGGTTGCCCTTCGGCATCGGCCGGGCGCGCGTCCTGAAATCCTCTGCCATTACTACTCCCATAGACCTCACCCTGAGGAGGCGCGAAGCGCCGTCTCGAAGGATGGCAACATCACCAATGGTTCCCACCCTTCGAGACGCGGCCCTGCGGGTCGCGCCTCAGGGTGAGGCTTGTTAGCCCTTCGCCGACGCCCTCGCGAGCTCGCTGACATCGGTAAGGCTGTCGATACGCTCGATGGCGTCGTGCAGGCGCTTGGTGCCGGCGGCGCCCAGCACCGGCGTCACCAGGCTTTCAAACTTGGTCTCGAGCGCCTGACGTTGCTTGGCGACATCGGACCACGGGATGCCCGAATCATGCGTCGCCTCGAGGGTCGTGCCGTCATCGAGCTGGATCGCCATCTCGGCCACCGAGTGCTGCCAGTTGGGCTTGAATTCGATCGACATCTTGTCGCGCAGGGTCTTGATCCGCGGCTCCTGCGTGACCGCCTCGTTGTAGGAATCGAGATTGGCCGTATCGACGCCGGTGAGCGCCATGGCCACGGTCTGGCGCAGCGAGAACTTGGCCTCCAGGCCGCTGGTCGGATTCTCGATGTTGCACACCTTGTCGGCGCCGGCATCGATCCTGAGCAGGATCTTCCTTACGCGCTCGGGCGGGAAGTTGCTCTTGAGTCGGATCTCCTTGGCGCACTCGATCGGTGCGTGCGTCAGGTAGCAGGCGGCATGATACTTGAAGAGGTTGTTGCGCAAATGCCAGCCCGCGGGTGGCTCGCCCAAGGCCTGCTCGGCATTGAGGTGGTCGCTTTGCGACGAAGCGAAACCCTGGTCGCATTCCAGCGAATCGCTGCGGGCCGTGAAGCCCTTGGCGGCGAGTCGTACGGCGCGCAGGCCGTGCTCGGACGCCGTGCCGGCATGCAGTGGCTTGCACATCGTCCCGAAATTCGATTTCAGGCCGGCGGCCTGGGTGGCGGCGATGCCGAAGGCCACGGCGAGCTGCTTGTCACTCAGGCCCAGCATGCGGCCGGCCGCGGCGGTGGCCGAGAACGAGCCGACCGTGCCGGTGACGTGGAAGCCCTTCTGGTAGTGGCTGGGAGAGACCAGCCGGCCGACTCGACCCGAGGTCTCGTAGCCCGCGACGAAGCTCTCGATGAAGAGCTGGCCCGAGGCGCCCATCTGTTCGCCGAGCGCCAGCAGGGCAGGCACGACGGTGACCGTGGGATGGCCGCCCATGGCGAAATTGACGTCGTCGTAATCGAGCGCATGGCTGGCGGCGCCGTTGATCAGGGCGGCGGTTGAGGGCAAGACCTTTTCGGACCGGCCAACTAGCGTCGCGGGGCCATTGGCACCGTCCTCGAGTGCCTCGCGCACCAGGATATCGGTCAGTTCCTCCTGCGCCCCGGCAACGGTGACGGCGAACCAGTCGAGCAGGCACTGCTTGGTGCGCTCGACGAGGTCGTCCGGCAGGTCGTTCCAGGCGAGAGCGGTGGCGCGGCGGGCGATTTCGGCGGTGACGGGAACGGTGGCCATGCTGCCTCCTCTGATGATGCGGCCAAAGTGTCGGCTACCGGCCGGCGGCTTGTCTACGTCAGCGGACGCGCGGCATGCATGCCTCTTTCGAAGTGCAGGCATGGCGAGCCGCGAGGGATTTCCGCATTTCCGGCAGTTTCCACCACCCAGGGAGGGGTAAGGTTTTTTCTGCAGGCACGGAAATAGCCGCCGGCTCATGAAGTCAGTCGCCTTTTGGTGGCCTGCGCGCGACGATGTGAAAGATGTGCCAATGCTTGGCATTGCCGCGCGGCGTCGTGCCGTCGGCTTCCTCCTCCTCGAACATCTCGAGCTCGAATCCTTCAAGCAGGGTCAATGCTTCGTCACGGCTGACGAAGGTCATGGCCGGCCGCCCCAGCCAAGTGTCGCGTGGTCCATACCACTGGCCGCTGAAGCGGCCGCCCGGCGGCAGGGCCTCGCGGATGCGCTCCCAAACGGTGCGAAAGGCCTCCGGCTCGCAAAGCGGCATGGCGAAGCTCGAATTCACCAGGCTGAGGCCGATCGGTAGCGGCACGTCCTCCAGGCGCGCCAGGATCGGCGTGACATCGCTCCCTGGCGGCAGGGGACGCGCCTGCAGTTGCCGCAGTGCCTCGGGCTCGGCGTCGACGGCCACCACCTTCCATCCGCGGCGCAGCATCTCGATCACATCGCGACCGTCGCCGCAGCCGAGATCGACGGCGAGAGCGCCGGCCGCCGGCGGACCGAACCGGTCGAGGGCGGCCAGCAGCGTTCGCCGCGGCGGCCGGTCGCGCAGCTTCTCGTAATAGGCCGCCCAGCCGGCTGATTTGTCTTCCGTCATGCGCTCGCTTGATCCGGCCCGCGCTTGTCGCTTGCCGCTCCGTGTGATCGTATCTCCCCCAACCATAATAAGGTCACGCTCAGGGAGGAACTGATGAAGGGGTTGGCCCGCCTCGCCGTGGTCGCAGCGCTCGTCTTTGTGCCGGCGGCTGCGCGCGCCGACATGAAGGCTCTCGAGGAAGCCGCCAAGAAGGAAGGCGAGCTTACCTGGTATACCGCCCATTACACGTCCGAAGGCGCCGAGGAACTCGGCGCCGAGTTCACGAAGATGTACGGCATCAAGGTCAACGTCGTGCGCACGACGGCGCAGGTCGCCTATCAGCGCCTGTTGCAGGATCTCAAGAACAATCAGATCGCCTGCGACGTCTTCTCCTCGACCGATGTCGGTCACGACGTGCGGCTGAAGGCCGAAGGGAAGTTCGAAAAGTACATTCCTGAGACGGCCTCGAAGATCCTGCCTGAATTCCAGAACTTCGACCCCGATGGCTACTACCACACGACGTCGGCCGGGCTCGTGGTGATCACCTACAACACCTCCAAGGTGAAACCCGAAGAGGCGCCCAAGAAGTGGACCGACCTGCTCGACATCAAATGGAAGGGCAAGGTCTCGACCGGCCATCCGGGCTTCTCGGGTTATGTCGGCACCTGGGTGCTGATGATGAAGAAGCTCTACGGCTGGGACTATTTCGACAACCTGGAAAAGAACAAGCCGCAGATCGGCCGCTCGATCAACGACACGGTGACGGCGCTCAATGCCGGCGAGCGGCAGGTGGCGGCCGGGGCGGACGGCTCGACTCTCTACAGCGCCTCGCGCGGCAATCCGCTGGCGGTGTCCTACCCGAGCGACGGCTCCGTGCTGATCATCGCGCCGTCGGCGATCATCAAGGGTACCAAGCATCCGAACGCCGCCAAGCTCTTCATGGAATATCTCAATTCGATCGAGGCGGCGCAGATCAACGCCAAGCACTTCGCCATCCCGCTGCGTCCGGAAGTGCCGCCGCCGCCGGGCGCCAAGCCGATCAACGAGATCAAGACGATCCGCCCGAGCGTCGCGGAGATCGACAAGGGCATCCCTGACGTGATCGAGCAGTGGCGCGACACGTTCGGGAATTGATGATGCGTTGTCATGCCTTGCTGGGGGCGCGCCACTCCAGTGGCGCGATCTTCTTTTTCAGCGACAAAGACGCGCGACTGGAGTCGCGCGCCCCCAGCACATGACCGTCGCAGCTTCATCATTTGCAACGACGTCAGTGCGGCCGGCGCGTGTCGGCGGCTTCGATGCGACGTGGCTGTTGTGGATTGCGATCATCGCGATCCTGCTGTTCCTGGTGGTGAGCCCGTTCGTTTATCTGGTGGTCACCAGTTTCACGGCGGAGCGCACCGGCGGCTTCACTTTCGCCAACTACGCCGTGGCCTGGGGGCGCTCGCGCTATGTCGAGGCGCTGTTCAACTCGCTGAGGCTGGGGGCCGTCTCGGCCGGGCTGGCCGGCCTCTTCGCGATTCCGCTCGCCTGGGGTGTGTCGCGCACCAACATGCCGGGGCGGGGCTTCGTGCGCATGCTGGTGCTGGCGACCTTCATCACGCCGCCCTACACCGGCGCGGTCGCCTGGATCCTGCTCGCCGGTCCCAATGCCGGATGGCTCAACCGCTTCTACATGTTCGCCACCGGCGCGGAAGCGGGACCGTTCAACATCTACAGCTTCACCGGGCTGGCCGTCGTCATAGCGCTCTACTCGTTTCCCTACATCTTCATCTTCACCTCTGCCGCCCTCGAACTGGTGTCCTCGGAGATGGAGGACGCCGCCAACATCCTGGGCGCGGGAACATGGCGTACCATGCGGCGGGTCACCCTGCCGCTCGCCTTGCCGGCG
>DATHNU010000195.1:0-2178 GCA_035485695.1 Reyranella sp.
ACTTGGGCGCGATCGTCTGGACCGGGATCTTCTCGCGCGCCAGCGCCCCCAGGATGAAGAAGAGCTCGAACGGCAGCTGCGGCTCGGTCGCCTCGTCGGTGGAGACCTCGGCGATGAAGTTCCCTTCGCCCTTCGCCGCCAGCACGCGGCGGTAGATCTTCCCGGCTTCCAGGACCGCGGCGAGGTAGCTGCGGCCGATCTTCTCCAGCACCGCGTCGGTCACCTCGAAGCTGGCCTCGACACCTGGAATGCGAAGCGTCCCCTTGAACGAGGCCATGTCCCGAACGAACGCCCCCAGCGCCGCTTCGTCGGGCGGCTGGCCGATGAAGTCGGCGACGTCGAGCGTGTAGAAGTCGCTGGCGGCCAGGAAGCCGTCGACGGTCTTGACGCCAATGTGGTCGGCGTCGACGTGGTAGGGGTGCTTCCATCCGCCGCGCCGGACTGCTTCATCAGCCTCGGCGCGGACATCGTCGGGCGTGGTGCCGATGAGAGAGTGCTCGCGATACGACTTGTTCCAGACCGGCACCACCACCACCCCCGCCTTCTCCGCCTGCTGGACCGCGCGGAGCTGCGCCAGCCCCTCGCGGCCGAACCGGTCGCCGATCCCCAGCGAATACTTCTCGATCTGCATCAAGGTCCTTTCAGACGATATAGGCCGAGGAGGCCGTGTCCCCGCCCCGCCCCGTCCAGTTGGTGTGGAAGAACTGTCCGCGCGGCTGATCGAGCCGCTCGTACTGGTGGGCGCCGAAGTAGTCGCGCTGCGCCTGCAGCAGGTTGGCCGGCAGCCGCCCGTTGCGAAAGCCGTCGAAGTAGGTGAGCGCCGTCGCCGTGGCCGGGATCCAGATCCCGTTCTGCGCCGCCGTCGCCACCACCCGCCGCCAGCTGTCTTGAACCGCCTCGATCTTCTGGGTGAAGAACGGCGCCAGCAACAGGTTCGACAGCTTGGGATCCTGGTCGTAGGCCTCCTTGATCTTGCCGAGGAACTTCGACCGAATGATGCAGCCACCCCGCCACAAGAGCGCGATCCCGCCGTAGGAGAGGTCCCATTTGTACTCGGCGGCCGCCGCCTGCATCATCTCGTAGCCCTGCGCGTAAGAGACGATCTTGGACGCGTAGAGCGCGTGCCCGATGTCGGCCACGAACGCCTTCCGATCGCCGGTGAACTTCGGCGTCGGCCCACGCAGGATCTTGGAAGCTGCCACCCGCGCGTCCTTGGAGGCCGACAGCGTCCGCGCATAGACCGCCTCGCTGATCAGCGTCAGCGGGATCCCCAGGTCGAGCGCCGTGACGCTGGTCCACTTCCCGGTCCCTTTTTGCCCGGCTGAGTCCAGGATCTTGTCGACCAGCGGCGTGCCGTCCTTGTCCTTGAAGGCCAGGATGTCGCGGGTGATCTCGATCAGGTAGCTGTCGAGATCGCCCTTGTTCCATTCGGCGAACACCTCGTGCATCTCGTCGGCCGACATGCCGAGGAGATCCTTCATGATCTGGTACGACTCGCAGATGAGCTGCATGTCGCCGTACTCGATCCCGTTGTGGACCATCTTCACGAAGTGGCCGGCGCCGTCGGTCCCCACCCAGTCGCAGCAGGGGGTGCCGTCCTCGACCTTGGCCGCGATGGCCTGGAAGATCGGCTTCACCGCCGGCCAGGCCGCGGGCGAGCCGCCCGGCATGATCGACGGCCCCTTGAGCGCCCCCTCTTCGCCGCCGGAGACGCCGGTGCCGATGTAGAGCAGCCCCTTCGCTTCCAGCGCCTTGGTGCGCCGGATGGTGTCGGGGAAGTGCGAGTTGCCGCCGTCGATGATGATGTCGCCCTTGTCGAGGAGCGGCGTCAGGTGATCGATGAACTCGTCGACGGCCGCGCCGGCCTTCACCATCAGCATCACCTTGCGCGGCGACTTGAGCGACGCGACCAGCTCCTGCAGCGTGTGCGCGCCGATGATCTTCTTCCCCTTGGCCCGGCCGGCCATGAACTTGTCGACCTTGTCGACGGTCCGGTTGAAGACCGCCACGGTGTAGCCGCGGCTCTCCATGTTGAGAATGAGGTTCTCGCCCATCACCGCCAGCCCGACGAGCCCGATGTCCGCCTTTTCCATTTTCGTGTTTGTCCTTTTCGTTCCGTAGAAGTCGTGGAGGAGTTCAGCGCTGAATGCGCGCCGAGCCCCCCTTGGCGAAGGCCCG
>DATHNU010000196.1:0-7142 GCA_035485695.1 Reyranella sp.
GTCTCGGCAGCCTTCGCCATGGTGAACCAGGGCCGCCCGCCGCCTTCCTTGCCGCCGTAGATCGAGGTGATCGTCACCACGCGTCCCCACTTGCTGCGGCGCATGTGCGGCAGGGCGCGCCGGGTGAAGCGCACGGCGGCCATGGCGTTCTTTTCGTAGACCTCGCTCCAAACCAGAAGGTCGGTCTCTTCGACGCTTTCCTTGCCCCAGCGCCCGCCGCCCCCGACATTGTTGATCAGGATGTGAAGTTCGCCCCATTCACGATCGATGATGTCCATCACGCGATCGGCAGCGCCTGCTTCCAGAACGTCAGCGGCAACGGCCAGGATCCGCACCCCATAGGCCTTCAGTTCTTCCATCGCCGCGTCCAGCCGATCCTGGGAGCGCGAGCAGATGGCGACATTGCAGCCCTGCGCCGCCAGTTGCTTGGCCGATGCCAGACCGATGCCGTGACTGCCGCCGGTCACCAGGGCGAACTTTCCGGAAAGGCCGAAATCCATCGCGCGCTCCGGCCTAGAACGGCCCGCGGAAGCGGCGTTCGTGACTGAAGAAATCCTCGCCGTCGAGATTTGCGGCTTCCATACCCAGCATGTCCTCGACGGCGTGCACGATCGTCCTGGCGTTCGGATAGAACTCGTTCTCGAGTTCGCGCACCGTCGGGCATGGTGTATGGGCAAAGCCGATGCGTTTGACCGGCGCCTTCAGCTTGCCGAAGCATTTTTCATTGATGCGCGCCGACAATTCCGCGCTGAAGCCGCTGTCGACCCAATCACAGTCGGCGATGATGCAGCGCCCCGTTCGCTTCACCGATTCGACGATCAAGGTCTCGTCGAGCGGCGCCAGGGTGCGTGGATCGACGATCTCGACCGACACGCCGCGCTTTTGCAGGATGTCCGCCGCCAGCCGTGCCTCGACATTCATCCACGACAGGCCGACGACGGTGACGTCTTTCCCCGGCCTCAGGATGCGACCGACGCCCAGCGGAATCTCGTACGGTTCTTCGGGCACGTCCTCCTCGGCCCAGTAGAGCCAGCGGTGCTCGAAGCAGATGACGGGATTGTCGTCCCGGATGGCCGCGGTCAGCATGCCTTTCATGTCGGACGGCGTCGTCGGTGCAATAACCTTCAGCCCGGGAATGTGGGTGAAGTTCGAGAACAGGCTCTTCGAATGCTGCGCGCCCTGCCCCCAGCCGCGGCCGATCACGGCGCGCACCACCAGCGGCACCTTGAGCTTGCCACCCGTCGAATAAGTGTAGTTCGACACCATGTTGAGGAGCTGGTTGGTCGCCAAGATCATGAAATCGACGCGAATGTGGACATGGATCGGCCGCAGCCCGCGGATCGCGGCGCCGAGCCCGAAGCCCATCATCGCATCCTCGGAAATCGGCGTGTCGAAGCAGCGCTCCTTGCCGAACTTCTCGACCAGCCCCCGCGTCGTCGTGAAGATCTTGGACCAGGTCGGAACACCGATGCCGTAGACGAAGACCCGCGGGTCGCGCTCCATCTCCTGCGACATCGCCTCCCGGATGGCGCCGCTGTAATCAAGCTTTCTCATGAAACACACCTGCATGGAGCCGGTCCGGCGCAGGGATCGGCGCTTCCATGGCTCGCCGCACGCTCGCGCGAATGGCCTTGTCGATCTCCTCTTCCATCGCGGCGATCGCGCCTTCGCTCATCTGATGGCTGGCCAGCCTCGCGCGTTGCACCTTCAAGGCATCGCGACTGATCCAGTCGCGCTCGACGGTCGCCTGGTCGCGATACCCCCAGTTCCAGTCCGTGCCGATGCCGACATGCTCGAGGTATCGGCAGCACTTGACGTTGAGGAACGCCGGCCGACGGTCGCGGTGGGCCTTCTCGGCCGCTGCCTTCGCCAGGGAATAGACGCTCTCGACATCGCCGCTGTCGTCCTCGTAGGTGTCGGCGCCGAACGCTTTGACGGCCTCTGCAATGGAACGCGACGCTTGGCGCGCCTCGCGCGGCGTGTCGACCGCATAGCCGTTGTCTTCGCAGACGAACATCACCGGCAGCCGGAACAGGGCGGCGGAATTGACGCTTTCCCAGAAGACGCCGGCGTCCGCCGCGCCGTCGCCAAAGAAGGCTACCGCCGTGCGCCCGGTCGCCAGCCGCAGGTTGGCGAAGGCCGCGCCGACCGCGACGGGAATCTGCGTGGCGACCACGCCGCTCGACAGCATGTGCCCCTGATCGGGCGCCGCCAGATGCATCGAGCCGCCCTTGCCTTCGCCTGTGCCGGAAGTGCGGCCGTATAGTTCGGAGAAGAACCGGTCGGTGTCGTGCGTCTGCGCCAGGAACGCGGCATGGCTGCGGTACGATGCAAAAACATCGGCCTTGCCGTCCAACGCCGCGCAAACGCCGACGGGCACGAACTCCTGGCCCATCGACATGTGCATCGGGGTGCGCATCTGGTTTTCGGGGTAGTGCTTGACGATGTACTCTTCCGAACGCCGAGCCAGAAGGAGGCTCCTGAACAATTGTATCGCCGTCGTTTTGGGCAGGGGCTCGCGGGCAAGATTCATCGTTACGATCGTTGTTTCTGAGGTGGTCGGACCATAGAGACCTCCGACTCGCAAGGCAACGGCAAGGTCCGGCGCCCCTTTGCAACCAACGAGTTAAGGTGGCCTTTTGCCCTCGCCTCCACTAAGTAGACCGCGACATCGGATGGTAGGATAGACGAAACGATGGCTGCTCGACGCGCCCTCATCACAGGCATCACGGGAATGGTCGGCTCGCACCTTGCCGAGTTCCTGCTCGAGCAGACGGACTGGGACGTCGTGGGCATGTGCCGTTGGCGCAGCCCACTCGACAATCTCGCCAGCATTGCGTGGCGGATCAATGCCGGCGATCGCGTCTCGCTGCTGTATGGCGACCTGCGCGACACGATGTCGATCCAGAACGTCGTGGCCAACGCCAAGCCCGACTACGTCTTCCATCTCGCCGCCCAGAGCTTTCCGCGCACCAGCTTCGACGCGCCGCTCGACACGATGGACACCAACGTCCAGGGCACCGTGCGCGTCCTCGACGCGCTGAAGCAGCACGCTCCCCAGGCAGTCATCCATGTCTGCGCCTCGTCCGAGGTGTTCGGGCGCGTGCCCCGGGAGAAGCTGCCGATCGACGAGGAGTGCACATTCCATCCGGCATCCCCCTATGCCATCTCCAAGGTTGGCACCGACCTCGTCGGACGTTTCTATGCCGAGGCCTACGGCATGACGGTCATGACGACCCGGATGTTCACGCACACCGGGCCACGGCGCGGCGACGTCTTTGCCGAATCGACCTTCGCCAAGCAGATCGCGATGATCGAGCACAATCGCATCCCGCCGGTGGTCAAGGTCGGCAACCTGCAATCGCTGCGCACCGTCGCCGACGTGCGCGACGCCGTGCGCGCCTATTACATGCTGGTCACCGTCAATCCGACAGCGGGCGCCTACTACAATATCGGCGGCACTCATTCATGCACGGTGAAGGACATCCTCGATACGCTGATCTCCTTCTCTCCCTGCAAGGCCGACATCAGAGTCGAAGTGGACCCCGATCGCCTGCGCCCGATCGACGCCGATCTGCAGGTGCCGAATATCGCCAAATTCCAGGCGCACACCGGCTGGAAGCCCGAGATCCCCTACGACAAGACCTTGCGCGACCTGCTGGACTACTGGCGGGATCGTGTGGCAACCGAGGGGGACCGCTTCCTCACCCGCTGACCGGCAACACCCAGAAAGGTTGATGACACTCAGATGCTCATGGCGATTTCCCGAACGCCGTACCGCGTCTCGTTCTTCGGCGGCGGCACGGACTATCCGGCGTGGTATCGGCGGCACGGCGGCGCCGTGCTGTCGATGGCCATCGACAAGCATTGCTACATAGGCACCGGCTTCCTGCCGCCTTTCTTCGGCATCCGTCATCGCATCATCTGGTCCCACATCGAGGCGGTCGGAGCGATTTCCGAGATCCTCCACCCCGCCGTGCGGGTTGGGCTGCAGACGCTCGGATTCGACGACACGCAGGGTATCGAGCTGTTTCACCAGGGCGATCTGCCGGCGCGTTCCGGCATCGGTTCGAGCTCGGCCTTCGCCGTCGGCCTGATCAACGTCTTGAACGCGATGCGCGGCGAGAACCTCGACGCCCATGCCCTCGCCAAGGCCGCTACGGACCTCGAGCAGAACAAGCTCAAGGAAAGCGTCGGATGCCAGGACCAGATCGCCAGCGCCTACGGCGGCATCAACGTCGTCAAGTTCGAGACCGACGACTCGTTCTCGGTCACGCCGCTTGGCCTCAGCGATGCGAGGCGCGGCGATCTCGAGAACTGGTTGATGCTCTTCTATACCGGCAGCAGCCGGATTTCGTCGGACTTTGCCAAGAAACTGATCAGCAACCTCGACGCCAACGCCGCGCACATGCACCGCATGCGCGAGATGGTCGAGGTGGCGGTCGAGATGCTGCATGCCGGACGACTGGCGGATTTCGGCGAGCTCCTGCACGAAAGCTGGAAGCTGAAGCGGCGCCTGGCCGACGGCACCAGCACGACGACGATCGACCGCATCTACGACGACGCAAGGCGCGCCGGCGCGCTCGGCGGCAAGCTGCTCGGCGCCGGCGGTACGGGCTTCATGGTGTTCGTGGTTCCCCCGGATCGGCAACCGGCCGTTCGCGAAGCGTTGGCGCACCTCATCACCGTTCCCGTTTCGGTCGATTTCACGGGCTCGACGATCGTCTACCGCAAGGAAGAACTGGTCGGCGCGGAGCAGGCGACGGTCCCATCGGACATATTCGGCGGTGCGCGCAAGCGCGCCGCAAAGGAGTAGCGGCGATGGAAGTATTTCCGACCAAGCTCGAATCGGTGCTGTTGATCAAGCCGCCGACTGTGTTCGAGGACTTCCGCGGTCACTACATCGAGACCTACAATCGCAATGCCTACTTCACCGCCGGCATTCCGATCGATTTCGTCCAGGACGACATTTCCATATCGCACCGTCACGTGCTGCGCGGCATCCATGGCGATACCAAGACCTGGAAGCTGATCTCCTGCCTGCAGGGAAGCTTCTACATGGTCGTGGTGAACAACGATCCGAATTCATCGCAATATCGCGAATGGGCCTCGTTCACGCTGTCCGATACCAACCACCTGCAGGTGCTCGTGCCACCAAAATTCGGTAACGGTCACGTCGTCATGAGCGAGCGGGCGATTTTTCACTACAAGCAGAGCACCGAATACGATCGGGCCAGCCAGTTCACGCTCTTGTGGAGCGATCCGACGTTGAACATCTGGTGGCCGATCCAGAATCCCATCGTGTCGCAGCGCGACCAGGGAAATGCCAAGCTCGAACGGGGCCGTCGCCCGTAGCGGCGGTCAGGCCGCAGGGTCGGAGGAAGCGGTCGCGAACTGGCTGAGTTCGTCGATCGCGCAGACGAGGTGGTACAGCGTGCTGGCAGGCATGAACCTGCTGAGGCACGCGCCGTTGCGGTCCAGCCGGTCGTGCCAACCGCCGGGCGGATCGGCGGTGAGGAAGCGATCTCGCAACAAGACGGCCAATGCAGCGGCCTTGCCCTCTGACTGCGGTCGCCCCAGCCGCGCCTCGACCAGGTTGGCTTTGACCCCTTCCGCGATCGGCCAGATCCGACGGGATGGAGCATGGTGGGAGCCGTCGACGAGAAGCTCGTCGACGATCAGTCCCGCGCCATCAAATCCATATCGATCGGCAAAATCGTAAAGCGCATCGACATAAGGCTGCACCGACCGCCCGGTAATTTGTCCAAAGCGCCGGAGCAGCCAGACCCACTCGTAGTGGTGTCCGGGCTCGACGATGCGGCCAGCGACGCCCTCGGCAGGCTGCAGGGCAGCCGTGAAGTACTCACCCAGAATGCCGGGCTCGGCGCGGAAGAAGCGCGCGGCAAACAAGTCGAACAGTTCTCCCGCCCGTATCAGGTAGCGCGCATCCTGAGAGCACTCCCAAAGGGAAAGAAGCCCCTCGAACATGTGCATGTGCGGGTTCTGCCGGCGCAGGCCGTCGGAGGGCGGCAGGCCTTCGAGGAAGCCTTCACCTTCGGCCGCCCGGAGGTGGCGGTCGACGAACGCCAAAGTCTCGTCGGCCAAGGCGAGCGCCTGCTGCCTGCCGGTCGCCTGGACATAGGACGCGACCGCCAGCAGCACGAAGGTATGGGCATAGAAATCGCGGCGCGGGTCGGCGACGGCGCCGTCGCGCCGGATCGAGAAGATCCAGCCGTCCTGCCCGTCCCGTCCGTGAAAATCACGCACCATCGAGGAATAGGCTTGCTCGACCAGCGCGGCCGCGCCCGGATACCAGCCCCGCCTTGCCGCCAGAGCGTAGGCGTAGATCTGGCGTGCCTGGGACAGCAGGCGGACCGGAACGGTCGGCATTCGCCCGGCGCCGAGCGTCAATCGCTCCTCGAACCGTCCATGCTCGACATCGAAGCCTGCCGTTGCCCAAAGGGGAAGTGCGGCGTCGGTTGCCCAACCGAGGAGAGCGGCGGCCGCCGGCTTCAGTCGTCCTGCCATTCGCGAAGGAGCCTTTGGCTGATGGCTCAGGCCGCCGTGACCGTGTCGGCGACCCGTTCGCCCGGTATGGCCACGACGTTGGCAGAGAGCGGGTGGCCGTCGATCGGCCGTTCGAGCAGGCCGGTCACGGGAGAAAAGACGAATATCTCGTAGCGCAGGTCGTCGCGCAGGGTCGCCATGAGGGCGTCGGCGCAGTTGCCCTGCGCGCGCAACGCCTTGTCGTTGACCTCGATCAGCATGAGCGGTCGCATCGCGCTCAGCACCGTCGCCGCGCCGGCAATGACGCTGGCCTCGGCGCCTTCGACGTCGATCTTCACGAAGTCGACCCTGGCCAGGCCGAGCCGGGCGATCACCGAATCGAGCGGCTCGATGGGCACACGCTCCAGGCTGGCGCGCACCACGTCGTCATGGGCGAAGCTGCCGAGCGTATTGTGGCCGGCATGCACACCATGCGCCAGATGGAGGTCGGCGAGCCCGACGGCCGCCCCGATGGCGGCCGGCACGACCGAGACGTTGTCGAGACCGTTGCGTCCGAGGTTGCGCTGCAGGTGCGCGCGCTCGCGCGAGCTCGGTTCGGCCGCCACCACCCGGCCCGACGGTCCGACGCGGCGCGC
>DATHNU010000197.1:0-7165 GCA_035485695.1 Reyranella sp.
GCCCTGGGCGAGGCGCTCACCCTCGAGGCCAACGGCACGGTGACCCAGCCCGCCGTCGAGTCCTTCAACAAGGCACTGGCCCACCAGCCCGACGATCCGCGCGCGCTCTATTATCTCGGCCTGCACGAGGCGCAGAGCGGCGACAGCCGCGCCGCCCTCGCGCGCTGGCGCGCGCTCCTGACCAAGAGCCCAGCCGACGCGCCCTTCCTGCCCATGCTGCGGGCCGAGATCGAGCGGGTCGCCAAGGCGGCCGGCGTCGATCCGGACATTCCCGCGGCGCCGACCGCCATGCCCCGACCATCGCGCGAACAGCAGGACGCGATGGCGGCGATGACGCCGGAGCAGCGGCAGCAGGCGATCCGCGGCATGGTCGAGGGCCTGGCGGCCCGGATGAAGGACAACCCGCAGGACCGCGCCGGCTGGCTGCGCCTCGCCAATGCCTGGAAGGTCTTGGGCGAGAACGCCAACGCCGCCGACGCCTATGCCAAGGCCGATGCGCTGGGCCCGGTCGACGCCCGCATCCTGGCCGACTGGGCCGAGACCCATGTCCGCCAGCTCGCGCCCGGCGCGCCGCCTTCGCCGCAGGCCGTGACCGTGCTCGAGCGTCTGGAAAAGGCCGACCCCCGCAACGCGCTGGCCCTGTTCTATCTCGGCGCCGCCTCCTTCGCCGCCGGCGACAAGCCCGCCGCCGCGCAGCGCTGGAAGACGCTCTTGGCCCTGCTTCCGCCCGACGCCCCGATCCGCGAGATGCTGCAACAGCGCATCAAGGAAGCCGCGGGTCGCTAGCGAGCGGCTGTAAGGTCACAGAAAAGCCCCTTCTTCTTTCGCCGCTGGATGCTAGCGATGCCCAAAGAGCACACAACTGGACGATCGACATCCGGTTGCACAAGTTGCCGCTTTCTCGCCTTCAATGGCCACTATCGTTTCCGAGGAGCCGCCTCGGCTTGGCTATGCGGTTCGGGGGGTCCCATGGCGGAACTCGATCTGACGGATATTCGGACGGACCACCATGTCGCTTGGGCAAAGCGCGCGGTCCTGCTCACGGATATCGTCGGCTCGGTCGGCCTTATCGAGCAGGACGAAGTGGGCGTGATCTCCCATTGGCTCGATTTCGTCGACCGCGTGAAGCGGGACATCCTTCCGCCGCACAACGGACGGCTCGTCAAGAGCCTGGGCGACGGCATGCTGCTGGACTTTTCCGACGTGCGGTCCGCCGTGTCGGCGGCCCTTGCCATTCAACATGAACGCCGGCGGGCGAATGCCGGCCGGCCGGCCGACCGCCAGATCATGCTGCGCACCGGCATGGAGGTAAGCGACGTCATCGTCGAGGACAACGACGTCTTCGGCCGCGGCGTCAATCTTGCCGCCCGGCTCATGAGCCTGGCCGGGCCGGGCGAAATCGTGGTCTCCCAGCACGTGCGCGACGGCCTCACGCCCAGCCTCGACGCCGACGTCGAGGATCTGGGCGACTGCTACGTCAAGGGCATTCCCCAGCCGGTCCGCGCCTACCGGGTCGGCCCGCCGGGGCCGCAGCCCATGGTGGGCTCGACGATGTCCTTCGACGAGCTGGCGCCGTCGATCGCCGTCGTTCCCTTCACGTCCCGCAACGTCTGCAACGACCACGGGGTGATCGGCGAGGTCCTCGCCGAGGAGATCATCAGGCGCCTGTCCCAGTCGTCCGACCTCAAGCTCGTATCGCGCCTGTCGACGACCGCCTTCAGCGGCCGCAACGCTTCGCTGGAGGAGATCGGCGCGCACCTCGGCGCCGACTACGTGCTGTCGGGCGCCTACCGGGCGGGCGACGGGCGTTTCAAGCTCGATGTCGAGCTGGCGGACGCCAAGTCTGGCCGGATTCTCTGGGTCGAAAGCCTGGGAGACCGTCTTGCCGCCATCGTGAGCGGCGAGCAGGAGTTGATCGGCCGGCTGATCGCCGGCGTCGGCACGGCCGTGACCAGCCGCGAGCTGCAGCGCTCGCGCACCCAGCCCTTGCCGACGCTCAAGGCCTACACCCTGCTGATGGGCGCCGTCAGCCTGATGCACCGCCTGTCGCCGCCCGACTTCGAGGAGGCGCATCGCCTCCTGCAGGCGCTGATCGACCGCGGCGTGCGCCATCCGCTTCCCATCGCCTGGCTGGGCAACTGGCATGTCCTGCGGGTCCAGCAGGGCTGGTCCGAGGATCCGCAGCGCGACACCTACCTCGCGTCGGAGTGCACCAAGCGCGCGCTCGACATGGATCCCGACAATTCGCTGGCCCTCGCGGTCAACGGCTTCGTTCACGTCAACCTGCTGAAGAGATTCGACGTTGCCGAGGATTCCTACGAGCGCGCGCTCGCCGCCAATCCGAGCAACGCGTTCGCCTGGCTGCTGAAGGGCACGCTGCATGCCTTCAAGAGCGAAGGCGCGCAGGCGGTCGAGCACACCGAGCGCGCGCTCCAGCTGTCACCGCTCGATCCCCATCGCTACTTCTACGATTCGCTGGCTTCCACCGCCGCCGCCGCCGCCGAGCAATACGACCGCGCGCTCGAGCTGGCGCAGCAGTCGCTCAAGGCCAACCGCAAACACACCTCGACGCTGCGCGTCATGACGTTCGCCCAGTGGCAGCTCGGCCGCTTCGACGAGGCTCGCCAGTCGGCGCAGGAGCTGATGAGGCTGCAGCCGACCATGACGGTCAGCGGCTGGCTCAGGACTTCTCCGGCCGCGGCGTATCCGCTCGGCCGGATGGCTGCTGAAGTGTGGCGTAAAGCAGGAGTGCCCGAGTGAAGACTTGAAGCAACCAAGGAGCGCATCATGTCTGTCGAAGGAATCCAGGGAGGCCTCGGCGGCCTCGGTGGTCTGGGCGGGCTCGGTGGATTGGGCGGCCTGGGCGGTCTCGGTGGTCTTGGTGGATTGGGCGGCCTCGGTGGCCTGGCAAGCCTCGGCGGCCTGGGTGGACTGGGCGGTCTCGCACCGCTCAATTCGGCGGCGGCCGCCGCCGCTCTGATCATGACGCGCGACGGCATCGTCGGCACATGGTTGCCGCCGGCGCAGCCGCCCATCCACCTCGGCCTCGACGCCGTCGGCAACATGGAGCGGTGGGAGGCGTGGGTGCGCGCGAGCGTGCTCGATTTCGAATTGCTCTCCGCGCTCGGCTTCCGCGATCCCGGCAACGGCCAGATGACCGTCAGTCACCTGGTTCAGGGCGTGTTCCCCGCCGCTTCCTACGTACCTCTGGTGGCGATCACCCGCCCCAGCGCGGCGCAGTTCCAGGACTGGCTGGTCTTTCTGGACCGCTATGCCGACCTGCGCCCCGACCGCGCGGCGGAGATCATGACCCAGATGCACGGCGGGCTGGCCTTCCTGTGCTCGATCCCGTTCCTCCATCCGGAGCGCACGCGCTGGACCCTCGAGCTGCTGGCCGCCGCGCTGCGGCTTGCGAACTTCACGGAGATGCGCTTCAAACAGGCGCTCTCCTGCCGGCGAGCCAACGAGTATTCGCCGCAGGTCCAGCCCATGATCCTCACGCCCTCGCACGGCAGCTTCCCCAGCGGCCATGCGACGGAAACTTTCATCTCGGCCTACGTGCTGTGGAAGCTCCTGGAGGCGGCCGGCAACGCCGGCACCCAACCATACTTGGATCTGTCGTGGGCCGAGCAATTACTGCGACTGGCAAACCGCGTCGCCGTCAATCGCACGGTTGCCGGGGTGCACTTCCCGATCGACAGTGCGGCGGGGGCCGTGCTCGGTCTGACGCTTGGCCAGTACTTCGTCGCGCGCGCTGTCGGAGGCACATACGATGCCTATGCCTTCGACGGCACGCAGTTCCCGCCCACGACGAACAATGTCGCGCAGCAGGACGGCGACTTCTACTGGACGCTCTACTACGACGTCCCGAACGACGCCCAGCTTGCGCCGGCCCCATACGTAACGAGGCCGGCGGCGGGGCAAGCTGTGGTGCAGAGCAACCTGCTCAACTGGCTTTGGGGCATGGCCCTGGCCGAGTGGCACTGAGGAGGTCTCCCCATGGCACAGCCACTCCGTCGGACCGCGGGCGAAGAGCCGTCCGCCACCGCCAATCCCTACGTCGAGTGGGCGTGGGGTCGCGGTCGGCCCTACTACTTCCGGCCCGGCCTGCAACCGGGGCCCGAGCGCCAGCAACGCATGACCCTCCTGCTGCAGCTCAAGGGCATCACCGCGCGGGACTTCGTTGAAGGACGCCAGTTCGTCGACACCGACACCGATCGCCTCGAGTGGCAGTCGTCGTTCCGCCCGCTCTTCATTGACCTTTCGCCCGAGCCCAAGCCGGACGAGGTTTCCTGGGTCTTCGGCGTGGTGACCGAGCGCGTGTCCAACATCATCATGTCGGACAAGGCGCGCCGCTTCGTCCAGAGCGTGATCCTGGGTCGGCCTCTCGACACGCAGTCGCTACCGCCCAGGCGGAGAGAGACGGATCGGCGGAAGCCGGACACGCCGCGGCGGGCCGCCCGCCGGCAGCTCGACAAGCCGTCGGCGGTCGTCATGGGCGTCATCGACGACGGTATCTGCTTCGCCAACGAGCGCTTCCGCAACCGCTACGGCACGCGGGTCGAGCAGTGGTGGCTGATGGATGGTCCGACCAACAACGCTCTGGGCGGCCATGTACTCGACAAGAACGCCATCGACGTGTTCCTCGGCCAGTTCACCGATGCCAATGGCGTGCTGAACGAGGACCTGTTCTATCGCTCGGCCGAGCTGATCGACTTCCGGCAGCCCAACCACAAGTCGGCGGCGTGGCAGGCCTCGCACGGCACGCACGTCATGGACCTCGCCTGCGGCTTCGATCCGGCTGCCGATCACGACGATCGCCCGATCGTCTGTGTGCAGCTGCCGACGCGCGTGACCGCGGACGTCGACAACGGCAGCCTGTTGCCCTTCTTCGCGGCGGCGGTCGACTTCATCGTGAGCTCGGCGCTTCAGATTGCGGCCGACCGCCATGTCCCGCCGCTGCCGGTCGTCATCAACTTCAGCTACGGCCGCTATGAGGGGCCGCATGACGGCACACACCCCATCGAGCTCTTCATCGACTGGCTGGTCGCGCTGTGCGAGCCGTTCTTTGACCTGCGCGTGGTTCTGCCCGCAGGCAACAGCTTCCTCTCGCGCACCCATGCCCGGTTCTCGTTCCAGAAGTCCCTAGCCGAGACCCAGACCGTGCCCTGGCGCGTCCTGCCCGACAGCCGGGCCGAGAGCTATGTCGAGATCTGGCTGCCCCCGTCGACCGCGGGAGGAGGCCGTTTCAGCGTGACCTTGACGACGCCGACGAACCAGGCCTTCTCGATCGACGAAACCCAGACCCTCGTCTTCCTGCCGTTTGGCCTGCTGGCCTATCCCAATCTGTCGACGACGCGCCGGGTGTTCGTCATCATCCTGGCGCCGACGGCCGACTTCAATCCGGCCGCGATTCTGGCGCCGGTCGGTACCTACGGGATCGCGATCACGCGCACGAGCGGTTTCAATGTCGTCGATCTCGTGGACGCCTGGGTGGCGCGCGACGAGACCCTGCCCGGCTACCCGCAGGCCGGGCGGCAGTCGTTTTTCGACGATCCCCTTTATCAGCGCTTCGACTATGCCGGGCGCGACCTCGAAACCGACGATACGTCCACGAGCGTGGTCCAGCGCCGAGGCACGATCAACTCGATCGCAACGGGAGACCGCACCATCGTGATGGGCGGCTATCTGCGCAAGGAGATGGTCCCGGCCAAATACTCGGCCGCCGCCACCCTGCCGCCGCCGCCGCGCTGGCCTGATGCCGCGACGCCCAGCGACGACTCGCGAGTCCATCAGGGCGTGCTGGCGGCCGGCTCGCGCAGCAACTCGGTTTTCGCGATGGAGGGCACCAGCGTGGCGGCGCCGCAGATCGCCAGGATGGTCGCCGACGATCTGGCGGCAGGCGGGCCGGGCGATCGGGCAAGGGTGCAGTACTGGGCAACGCAGGCCGAGCTCGGCTATCCCCCCGGCACGCCGCCCACCCCGGCCGGCGAACGCGGCGGTAGCGGCCGGATCCCGACCACTCCCGTTGTCCCCCTGAATCGGTACCAGTGGCCGTAGCGCTGGGCCGCGCCAACTAACAAGAAACAGCAGCGTTGTCAGGTGCAGGCCGGAGCGCCGAATGGCGGGCGCCATAGCCGAGATTGCGCAGGCGGAACAGCCGCCGCCTGGGGTCGCCGGCGATTCCCAGCGCCATGCCGAAGAAGTACTCGCGCGCATGGCCGCGACATGGATCTCGGCCATGCTATGGGTTTGCTTCACCGCGTCGCGAAACGGCGTGCTGACCCGCTTTGCGTCCGTTCTCAGGCCGGCTCCGCCGATGCCGGGCCGTCGCGCTGGCCCGACGCCGTCGTGGCGAGCGAGGACTCGCGCGTGGGTTGATGTGGATCAAGTCAGCGCCTTCACAGGCGCGCCCCCAGCCTATCGCCGCGTCATGAGCCGCAAGGTGAAGCTGCCGACGATGCCGTCACGTGCCGTGTGCGCCACCGAGACGTCGCCCAGCCGCGTGTTCCTGAGTCGCGCCGGATCTCCGGTAGAGCCGATCGCCATGCCGAAATAACGCCCGCGGTGCAGCCCATGGTCGGCCACGTGGATCTCGGCGGCGGGATGGGTCTGCTGCAGGATCACCGCGTCGGGGAAGGGTTTGGCCACGCCTCGCGTACCGGCTCGAAGCCGCGCAGCGCGCCGCCCCTGCTGGTCTTGGGGTCGATGTAGCGCTCGTAGGCCTGGCGCGGGATGGCGATCAGCACCCGCACCGTCTGCAGCGGCAGGCTGTGCTGCATCACGAGCCCGTTCACGCCGGCGACGGGCGGATCCCGACACAGCCGATCGTCAATCTGAGAAGGTACGAGTGGCCCTAGCCGACCGGCGGCCAACCTGCTCAGGGGCCTGGGGGCTCCGCTGGTCCGGCGCCCGCCGATCCGCGCCCGCGCGCCGCAGCCTGCGCCGCGAGGCCGGGCGCAGGCGTCCTCTCCTCGGACATCAGCCGGCCGGTCGCCGGATTGACGATATGCAGGCCGCCGCACGCCGCGCAGTGCTCGGCCACATAGGTGACCATCGGGCTGGCCGCCGCCGGCACCGCCTGCCGGCCTTCCAGCCGATAGCCCGTGGTCGGGCAGCGATAGGGGAAAGCGATCATGTGCCAACCTCGCGCCTCTGAGCCGCC
>DATHNU010000198.1:0-3989 GCA_035485695.1 Reyranella sp.
TGACGGTGATGCTCATAACCGCCTCCTGCGGCTATAGTATCGGACCAACCATTGTCCCCCAGGAAACGCCATGCCGCAAACGATCAAGCTCGCCCTGCTCGACGATTATCAGAAAGTAGCCATGCGCATGGCCGATTGGGATCGGCTGAAGAAACGCGGCGTGGAGATCACGGTCTTTCACGAGCCGTTCGCCTCGGTCGAGGATGCCGCGAAGAAGCTTGCGCCGTTCCAGATCCTGGGCCTGCTGCGCGAGCGCACCGCCTTTCCGCGCGCCCTGATCGAGAAGCTGCCCGACCTCGAGTTCATGGTCCTGACCGGCGCGCGCGCCAGCAGCCTCGACGACAAGGCGGCGAGCGAACGCGGCATCCCGATCAGCAACACGCCGGGCGGCGGCTCCAACGCTTCGACGGCCGAGCTCTGCTGGGCGCTCTTGATGTCGTGCGCGCGCGACCTCGCCAAGGGCGAGCGCCTGATGCGCACCGGCGGCTGGCACGACGGCATCCAGCAGATGCAGGTTCTCGAAGGCAAGCGGCTGGGCGTGCTCGGCCTGGGCAAGCTCGGCAGTCGCGTCGCGGGCTATGCCAAGGCCTTCGGCATGGATGTCGTGGCCTGGAGCCAGAACCTCACGGAGGAGAAGGCGGCCAAGGGCGGCGCCAAGCTCGTCACCAAGGACGAGCTGCTAAAAACCTCCGACTTCGTCACCATCCATCTCGTGCTGTCGGAGCGCACGCGCGGCCTGTTGGGCGCGGCCGATCTCGCCAAGATGAAGAAGAGCGCGATCCTTATAAACACCTCGCGCGGGCCGATCGTCGATGAGGCCGCCCTGATCGCGGCGCTGAAGGCTGGCACCATCGCCCATGCCGGCCTCGACGTTTACGACAAGGAGCCGCTGCCCAAGGGCCATCCGCTCACCCAGCTCGAAAACGTTACCCTGGTGCCGCACCTCGGTTACGTTGTCGAGGACAGCTACCGCCATTTCTATGCCGGCACGATCGAAGATATCGAGGCGTGGCTCGACGGCAAGCCGATCAATGTGATCAATTCCGAGGCGTTGAAGAAGCCGGTGTGACGAGTCGCCGACACATGTTCGTCTCCCCGCTCATGTTCCTCTCCCCCTTGGGGGAGAGGCTAGGTGAGGGGGTGCAACACGAAGACTACCTCCTGCATCACCCCCTCACCCAACCTCTCCCCCAAGGGGGAGAGGAGTATGATTTGAAGTGTTCGGTGGATGTCGATTCGGCGCTGCGCCGAACGTCGATGAGGTGACGGACATCCGTCATCACCTGAGGAGATCGACATGACGCAATATATGCTGCTGCTGCACCAGGCCCCCAACTACAACACGGACCTGCCACGCGAGAAGATGATGGAAATGACCAAGCGCTACATGGCTTGGGCCGACGGTATGCGCCAGAAGGGCAAGCTCGTCGGTGGCGAGAAGCTGGCGGCCGGCGGGGTGCGCCACATCAAGGTCAAGGACGGCAAGCCGATGGCCAGCGACGGCCCCTATGCCGAGGCCAAGGACGTACTCGGCGGCTACTTCGTGATCGAGGCCAAGGATGCGGCCGAAGCCGAGGCGATTGCCCGCGATTGCCCGCATCTCGCCCTCGCCGCCACCAACTGGGTCGAGATCCGTCCGATCGAGGACATGGCCCAGGTCAGGGCGGCCGCGAGCTGAGCGTTCCGCTCCCTCGGGCACCGGTCGAGAAGCTCGTCGATTCGCTCGCTCGCGATTCGGCGAGCCGCCTGGTCGCCGCCCTGGCGCGGCGGCTGGGCGCGGGCCGCATCCCCGTTGCCGAGGACGCCGTCCAGCACGCTCTGCTGCAGGCGCTGTCGTCGTGGCCGTTCAAGGGCGTGCCGGCCAGGCCGGAAGCCTGGCTGGCCGTCGTCGCCAAAAATCGCGCGCTCGACCTGCTGCGACACGAGGCGCGTGGGTTGGCACTGGCCGAAGAGCTGTTGCCGTTCGAGCCGCGCGCGGCCGAAAGCGACGGCCACTTCGATCGCGAGCTGAGCGACGACGAGCTGGCGCTGCTGTTCGCGGTCTGCCATCCGCTGCTCTCGCCCGAGATGCGCGTCACCTTTGCGCTGAAAACGGTGTGCGGTCTCACCGTGGCGCAGATCGCCTCGGGCCTGCTGAGCGAGCCCGCGACCATCGCCCAGCGCCTGGTGCGCGCCCGCCGCCAGCTCGAGCAGGCCGGCGTGGCGATCGAGGCGCCGCCGCCCGAGGCGCTGCCCGAGCGTGCCGAATCGGTGCGCACCGCGCTCTACCTGATGTTCAACGAGGGCTATTCAGCGTCGACCGGCGAGGCATTGGTGCAGCCGGAATTCTGCGTCGAAGCCGTGCGCCTCGCGCGCGCGCTGGCGCAGCATCCCGTGACGGCGGCTCCGGCGAGCGACGCCCTGGCGGCCCTGCTGGCGCTCACCGCGGCGCGCCTGTCGACGCGGGTTGGTCCTGATGGTGTGGCGCAGTTGCTGGAAGACCAGCCGCGCGATCAATGGGATCATGGCCTGATCGCGTTGGGGTTCGCCCATCTCGAACGCGCTGCGTGCGGCGAGGAGCTGACGGTGTGGCATCTGCGCGCCGAGATCGCCTCGCTCCACGCCCTGGCGCCCAGCGCCGCGGCAACCGACTGGACGCGCATCGCCTCGATCTACGATCACCTGATCGCACTCGATCCATCCCCGGTGGTCGAGCTGGCGCGCGCCGTGGCGCTGGGTCGCGTTGAGGGCCCAGCAGCGGGGCTGGCCGCTTTGCCGGCAATCGAGGGCAATCCCTATGCCGAAGCGGCGCGCGGCGTGTTTCTGTCGGAGCTCGGCTGTGTCGATGAAGCACGCGAACATTTCGCAAAGGCGATGGCGCTTGCCCGCACCGAGCCGGAGCGCCGCCTCATGGCGCGGCGGCTGGCGGCGCTTTCAGCCGAACCACGATGAGCCAGGTCGACGCCGCCAGGATGATGGCGGCCGCGATCCATTCGACCGCGGACAGGCTCGGCGCGGCGACCCAGCCGAAATGCGCGGCCGTCGCTTCCAGGGCGATGGCAAAGAACGGCATCGCCGTGAGGGCGATCAGATAGGTCTGCACGCCGGTGCGGTTGATCGTCCAGAAGCCGAGCCAGGTGCCGGGCGCACGAAACAACAGCCCGGCCAGGACGGCGTAGAGCCAGAGGTCGATGCGGCCAAAGGCATCGCCGGCGCCAACCCAGGGTGACGCCACAGCCCCGGTGACGCCGAGGATCGACCATACGACGATGAGCGCGAGCGACGCGGCCACCAGGATCTCGCCGGTGAAGCGGCTGCGGGCGGCGAGGTCGGTCAGGCGGTTGCGCGGATGGTAGGCGATCATCCACGAGGCCGCGACGGCCATGGCCTCCGATACGACCAGCCAGCCGAGGCCGCGCCACGCCTCGGGCGCCAGCGCCAGCGCAAACGCCACGATGCCCGCCGCCAGCAAGGCGAGACCCGGCCAGTCGCGCCGCGGCGGAGCGCTGTGCGTCAGCCACCAGCCGGAGCCCGCGCCGATCAGCACGCTCAGCGTCGCCAGCAGCGTGCTCTCGGTGATCGCCAGCCAGGCGATCGACGCGGCCGTCGCGCCATTGATGGCGACGCGCAGGAAGGCGTAGCCGATGGTCCAGGGCGCCAGCAGCGCGAGCCAGCTTCCGGCAACCCGACGGCCCAGCCACAGCAGAGCCAGGCCCGCGGTCAGCAGCTGCACCAGAGTGTAGGCCCAGGCGTCGAGCCGGGCGCCGCTCACGACGTGGCGCGTCAGCAGGAGATAGAGCGACCATAGGAGCGAGTTGCCGAGACCGAGCGCCAGAAGGGAACCGCTCATCGCGATATCGCGGCGGCTCAGGTCGTTCTGAAGCGCAGCAGCAGGTGATTGACGCCGTTCAGCTTAACGTAGAGATCCTCGAACTGGGCGTAGAAATCCTCCCACTGCGGCAGGCCGCCCTGGGCGCCCAGCGAGGTGTAGATCTCGGCCACGGTCTTGC
>DATHNU010000199.1:0-3867 GCA_035485695.1 Reyranella sp.
CGGCCGCATGGGCGAGCAGAAGACGGGCCTCGAAGCGGACATTATCGATGCCGGCCGCGGCGAGCGCGACCGCCGTATCGCGCAGCAACGCGCCGTAGGTCGCTATAGGACCGGCGGTCAGGCCGCGAGCTCCGCCAGCCGCCCCGCCTCGTCGTCGGCGATCAGCGCGTCGATCAGCTCGTCGAGCCCCCGCCCTTCCAGCACCTCGTCCAGCTTGTAGAGCGTGAGGTTGATGCGATGGTCGGTGACGCGGCTTTGCGGGAAGTTGTAGGTGCGGATGCGTTCGCTGCGATCGCCGCTGCCGACCTGGCCCTTGCGGTCGGCGGCGCGCGCATCGTCACGGCGCTGGCGCTCGACGTCGTACAGGCGGGCGCGCAGGATCTTCATCGCCTTGGCCTTGTTCTTGTGCTGGCTCTTCTCGTCCTGCTGGCTGACCACGGTGTTGGTCGGGATATGGGTGATGCGCACCGCCGAGTCCGTCGTATTGACCGACTGGCCACCCGGGCCCGACGAGCGGAAGACGTCGATGCGCAGGTCCTTTTCATCGATCTTGACGTCGAATTCCTCGGCTTCCGGCAGCACCGCGACGGTCGCCGCCGAGGTGTGGATACGGCCCGATCCCTCGGTTGCCGGCACGCGCTGCACGCGGTGCACGCCCGATTCGAACTTCAGCCGGGCGAAAACGCCGCGGCCCGAGACGGCGGCGATCGCCTCCTTGTAGCCGCCGATGCCGGTGTCGGAGAGCTCCAGGATCTCGAAACGCCAGCCATGCTCGGCGGCGTAGCGCTGGTACATGCGGAAGAGATCGGCGGCGAACAGCGCGGCCTCGTCGCCGCCGGTGCCGGCGCGGATCTCCAGGATGGCGTTCTTCTCGTCGGCCGCGTCCTTGGGCAGCAGCATGCGCTTCACCGCCCGCTCCAGCTCGGGCAGGCGCTTCTTGAGGGAAGCGACCTCTTCCTCGGCCATCGCCTTCATGTCGGGATCGGCTGCCATGGCCTCGGCATCCTCGAGCTCGCGCTCGGCCTTGCGCCATTCGCCGATGGCTTCGACCAACGGGCCGAGATCGGCGTATTCCTTGGAGGCCGCGACGAACTTCTGGGAATCGAGATTGCCGCCGGACAAAGCGGCCTGCAGCTCGGCATGACGGGCGCAGATCTGATCGAGTTTTTGACGCAGGGACATGGGTGCCGCTCGTTACACAAATCCACCGCGGGGTGCAAATCCAGGTACCGGCGCGTCCGCTGTCATTGCTGGGAGCGCGCCACTCTGTGGCGCCTCTTCTCATGTTCATGCGGAGCGCGGACCTCCAGGTCCGCTCAGGATCATGAGCGGACCTGGAGGTCCGCGCTCCGTATGAGGCGCCACGGAGTGGCGCGCTCCCAGCAAAGAATCAGACCTTCAGTGCCTCTGCCAGGGCGTCCAGCACCACTTCGCGCTGCGTGCCGCTGTCGAGGTCTTTCAGCTGGGCGACGCCTTTGGCGAGTTCGTCGTCGCCGATGATGAGCACGGCTCGGGCGTTGAGCTTGTTGGCGCGCTGCAGGCGACGCTTCATGTTACCGCGATAATCCTGCTCGACGGCGATGCCCTGACGGCGCAGCGCCCGGGCGATGCCGAGCGCCTTGGCCTCGGCCGCCAAACCGAGCGGCGCGATCACGACCGGCCGCGGCAGCACCGCCGGCTCGTTGCAGAGCATCATCAGGCGTTCGATGCCGCCCGCCCAACCGATGCCGGCCGTCGGCGGGCCGCCCAGCTCGGCGATCAGCCCGTCATAGCGGCCGCCGCCCAGCACCGTGCCTTGCGCGCCGATGTGAGTGGTCACGAACTCGAAGGCGGTGTGGGTGTAGTAGTCGAGCCCGCGCACGAGCGCAGGATCGACCTCGAACGATACGCCGGCCGCCGCGAGCCCGTCCTTCACGGCCGTGAAGAAATCCCGACTCGCCTGGTTCAGGTGATCGGCGAAGGACGGCGCGTTGGCGTTGATCGCCTTGTCGCCTTCATCCTTGCTGTCGAGGATGCGCAGGGGATTGCGCTGCAGGCGATCACGCGACTCCTCCGAAAGCTTGGCTAGATGGGCGGCATAGTAGTCCACCAGAACCTTGCGATAGACGGTGCGGCTCTCGGGATCGCCCAACGAATTGAGCTTGAGCACGCAGCGATCGAGGATGCCCAGGCGCTCCAGGATGTCGGCCGCCACCGAGATGACCTCGATGTCGGCGCCGGGCTCGGGCGCGCCCAGCACTTCGAGGTCGATCTGGTGGAACTGGCGTTGCCGGCCCTTCTGCGGCCGCTCGTAGCGGAACATCGGTCCGGCGGCGAAGAGCTTCAGCGGCAGTTGCTGCGAAAGCTCACCGTTGGACACGAAGGCGCGGCAGATGCCGGCGGTATATTCCGGCCGCAGGGTCAGCGACTCGCCGCCGCGATCCTGGAACGTGTACATCTCCTTGGAGACCACGTCGGTGGTCTCGCCGATGCCGCGGGCGAACAGCTCGGTAAATTCGAAGATCGGCGTCGCCATCTCGCGATAGCCGTAGAGCCGCGCCACGTCGCGCGCCGCGTCGATCACGTGCGCGAAGCGCCGATACTCGTCGGGAAGAAGGTCGTGCGTGCCACGCACGGGCTGCATTTTGCTCACAGAAGTCGCCTTGAACCGATCGCCGAAGGAAGGGGCCGAACCGCTACTCCGCGGCGACCTGGTGTCGCTCGGCCTCGGTCGCCGCCGCCGCCTTCGCGGCCTCGATCTCCGCCGCCTTCTTCTCGATCAGCCCGACGAGATGGTCGACGATGTTGGCGTCCTTCAGGCGATGATGCGGCACGCCGGCGAGGTAGACCTGGTGCGTGCCGTTGCCGCCGCCGGTGAAGCCGATATCGGTCTCGCGCGCCTCGCCCGGCCCGTTCACCACGCAGCCGATGACCGACACCGTCATGGGCGTGGTGATGTGGGCGATGCGCTTCTCCAGCGCCTCGATCGTGCGGATCACGTCGTACTGCTGGCGGGCGCAGGACGGGCAGGAGATCAGGTTGACGCCGCGGTGCCTGAGGTTGAGCGCCTTCAGGAGCTCGAAGCCCACCCGCACCTCTTCCTCGGGTTCGGCCGACAGCGAGACGCGAACCGTGTCGCCGATCCCCGCCCATAGGAGCGAGCCCAGGCCGATCGACGACTTCACCGTACCGGTCCGCAGCGCGCCCGCCTCGGTGATGCCGATATGCAGCGGATAGTCGCAGGCATCCGCCAGCTGCTGGTAGGCGGCGACCGCCAGGAAGACGTCGGACGCCTTCACGCTGATCTTGAACTCGTGGAAATCGTGATCCTGCAGGATGCGTGCGTGATCCAGGGCGCTCTCGACCATCGCCTCCGGGCAGGGCTCGCCATATTTCTCGAGCAGGTCCTTCTCCAGCGACCCGGCATTGACGCCGATGCGCATGGAGCAGCCGTGGTCCCGGGCGGCCTTGACGACCTCGCGCACCCGCTCGGCGCTGCCGATATTGCCCGGATTGATGCGCAGGCACGCGGCTCCCGCCTCGGCGGCTTCGATGGCCCTTTTGTAGTGAAAATGGATGTCGGCGACGATCGGTACCTTGATGGCCTTCACGATGGTCGCGAGCGCGGCGGTCGAGGCCTCGTCGGGGCAGGAGACCCGCACGATGTCGACGCCCGCCGCTTCGGCCAAGCGGATCTGCGCGATGGTCGCTTCGGCATCGGCCGTCAGCGTATTGGTCATCGTCTGGACCGTGATCGGCGAATCGCCGCCGACCGGCACGGAGCCAACCATGATCCGCCGCGATTTGCGGCGCATGATGTCGCGATAGGGCCTGATGCTCATGTCCACCAATGTAGTCGCTTGACGGCGGCTTATCCAGCCGACGCGA
>DATHNU010000200.1:0-3429 GCA_035485695.1 Reyranella sp.
GCGCTGGCCGAGCGGCCCGCCTTCAAGGATGCGCTCGGCCGGCTGATCGAGCGCGCCGAAGAGACCACGCTCTGCCTGATGTGCGCCGAGAAGGAGCCACTCGACTGCCACCGCACCGTGCTGGTGTCGCGCCGCCTGGCAGAGCGCGGCATTTCGATCGATCATCTGCTGGCGGACGGCGGCACGCGGCCGCATCGCGACGTCGAGGACGCGCTCCTCGCCAAGAACGCCGGACCCGATTTGTTCGACGATCGCGCCGCGCGCCTGGCGCGTGCCTGGCAGGCACGCGAGCGGGCGATGAAGCGAAGCTGAAGTAATCTCAGTGGTGCGGCGAAGACATCTTTGTTTGCTCTGGCATTTTTCTTGCTCCATGCTTTTTGAATCAGAACGAGGGGCGCCACATGAACATCAATCGTCGCAACCTTCTCCGCTCTACGGCCATTGGCGCCGCCGCCGTGGCCAGTCCATTCGTCATCCGCGATCTGCATGCCGACGATGCGATCAAGGTCGCCGGCATCCACGACACGTCGGGCGGCCTCGATATCTACGGCAAGCAGATGGTCGCGACGATGGATCTCGCGGTCAACGAGATCAACGCGGCAGGCGGCGTGCTCGGCCGCAAGATCCAGCTGATCAACTACGATCCGCAATCCAACATCCAGCTCTACACCCAGTACGCCACCGAGGCGGCGACCAAGGAGAAGGTCGCGGTTGTCCATGGCGGCATCACTTCTGCCTCGCGCGAGGCGATCCGCCCGCTTTTGAAGCGCTACAACACGCTCTATTTCTACAACACACTCTACGAAGGCGGCGTCTGCGACCGCAACATCTTCTGCACCGGCTCGACCCCGGCGCAGACCGTCGAGAAGCTGGTGCCCTACGTGCAGAAGAAGTGGGGCAAGAAGATCTACACCATCGCCGCCGACTACAATTACGGCCAGATCACCGCCAAGTGGGTGAAGAAGTACGCCCAGGACAATGGCGGCGAGGTCGTGCAGACCGACTTCTTCCCGCTCGACGTCACCGATTTCGGCCCGACCATCAAGAAGATCCAGGCCGCCAAGCCCGACCTCGTGATGTCGGCGCTGGTCGGCGCGGCGCACATCTCGTTCTACCGCCAGTGGGCGGCGGCGGGCATGAACAAGCAGATCCCGCTCGCCTCGACCACCTTCGGCAACGAGATCGTCATCACCTCGCCCGAGGAGCACAACGGCTACATCGTGGCCTTCGCCTATCTCGAAGGCATCGACACGCCGGCCAACAAGAAATTCGTCGAGATCGTGCACGACAAGTACAAGATCCCGCACATGACCGAGCTCGCGACCATGACCTATCACGGCGTCTATCTGTGGGCGAACGCCGCCAAGAAGGCGGGCAGCATCGACCGCATGAAGGTGATCGAGGCGCTCGAGCAGAACGCGTCATTCGACGGCCCGGCCGGCAAGACGACCATCGACCCGCAGACGCATCACACGATCCTCGACGTCTATATCGGCGAGGCCAAGGACAAGAAGTTCAACGTGCTCGAGACGTTCTCGCAGCAGAAGCCGGCCGACACGCAGGCGGTCTGCGACCTCAAGAAGAATCCCAACGAAAACAAGCAGTACATCATCGACGTCAAGACGTGAGGCCGAGGACTTCCCTCCCCTGCGCGGCATCCGCGCAGGGGAGGTGCCCGCGCAGCGGGCGGAGGGGTCATGGGCAACAGCGAGATCGTGGCTCATGACCCCTCCGTCGCCGTATGACGGCGACACCTCCCCTTCGCGGATTCCGCGAAGGGGAGGAAAGTCAGTTTGATTGGTGGGCGTTCCGTGGATTACGTCATCATCCTCCTGCTGCAGATCGGCAGCGCCGTCGCCAGCCTGGTGCTGATGAGCCTGGGCCTTGCCGTGATCTTCGGCATGATGCGGGTCATCAACCTGGCGCACGGTGAGTTCCTGATGCTGGGCGGCTATGCCGCCATCACCGCCTTCAACCTGGGCGTCAACCTCTGGGTGGCGATGGTGGTGGTGGCGCCCCTCGTGGTCGGGCTGTTCGGCGCGCTGGTCGAGCGGCTGGTGATCCGCCATCTCTACGGCCGCCTGATCGACACCATGCTGGCGACCTGGGGCCTGAGCCTGGCCATGATCGGCTTCGTCACCGTGGTGTTCGGCAATACCGTGTCGGGCATCTCGGCGCCGCTCGGCAGCGTCTCGATCGGCGCCTACCGCACCGGGGTCTACGAAATCTTCCTGATCCTGGTCGCGGCCATCCTGCTGATCGCGGGCTGGCTGGTGCTGCGCTTCACCCGCGTCGGCCTGATCGCGCGCGGCACCATGCAGAATGCCTCGATGGCGGCCGCGCTGGGCACCAATCCGTCGGCAGTCTATGCCGTCACCTTCGCCGTCGGATCGGCGCTGTCGGGCCTGGCCGGCGGGCTTTTGGCGCCGCTCACCGGCGTCGTGCCGACCATCGGGGCCGCCTACATCGCCAAGGCCTTCATCACCGTGATCAGCGGCGGCGCGGCGATCCTCTCCGGTACCGCCATCGCGGCCACGCTGCTGGGCACCATCAACACCCTGGCCACCTTCGCCTTCACCTCGGTGCTGGGCGAGGTAGCGCTCCTGGTGGCGGCGGTCGTGCTGCTGCGCCTGCTGCCGCAGGGCATCACCGGACGCTTCTTCCGGAGAGCGCTGTGAAGAAGGCCCGCGTGCTGCCCGTCCTCGGCAATCTCGCCGTGCTGGCCGCGGGCCTCGCCGTGCTGTTCGGCCTGCCGGCTTTTGCCGAGACCTACCTGATCATCAATTCGACGATCTTCGCCGCCTTCGCCATCCTGGCCCTCTCGCTGGCGCTGATCTGGGGCTATGCCGGCATCCTGTGCTTCGGCCAGGCGGCGTTCTTCGGGCTGGGCGGCTACGTCTATGCCGTCACCGCCATCAACATGGGCGACACCACGGTGCCGGCCGTGCTGGCCGTGCTGCTGCCTGCCTTGTTCGCCGGCATGCTGGGCTATTTCATGTTCTGGGGCCGCATCAGCGACGTCTACCTGGGCGTGATCACCCTCACCGTCTCGCTGATCTTCTTCCGTTTCATCAACCAGACCGCGGGCGAACAGTGGAACATCGGCGACGCGCCGCTGGGCGGCTTCAACGGCATTCCCGCCACGCCGATCCTCAACTGGCCGGGCCGTCCCGGCGAGCAGCTCGCGCCGGAAAACATTTTCAGCCTCTCCGTCGGCCTGCTGATCATCGTCTATTTCTCCTGCAAGATCCTGCTCGCCACCCGCTTCGGCCGCATCATCGTGGCGATCCGCGAAAACGAGACTCGCGCCGAGCTGCTGGGTTACGACGTCAGGCTCTACAAGCTCGCCATCTTCATGATCGGCGGCGCGATGGCCGGCCTCTCGGGCCTGCTGTTCGCCAACTCGGTGTTCGTGAGCCCGACCATGTT
>DATHNU010000201.1:0-2963 GCA_035485695.1 Reyranella sp.
AGTTTCCGCCAATTTCCGCCGGTTTGCGCCGCTTCGCGCCGTCATCGAAAAGGGCCCTGTTTCCTAAGGATTGGAGATTTCCGGCATTTCCGGCATTTCCGCCGCTCATTTGCCGGTCCTGGGCGAGCCGGCCGCAGTCCGTGCGCGTCGTAGCGGGGGGCGGCCCCGATCGCGGCGCGCCTGTGAAGGAGTCGCTGCTGATGAACATCATGCTGATCCTTTGTCGACGAAGGTCGGCAGCCATAAGCCACAACAACATTGCTCAGGAACGTCAAACGAAAGACGTTCAGGGTTGCTGCACTTCGATGGTCGAGCCCAGCCTGCAGAGGAGCTCGGCGCTCCTTGCGATGCCCCGAAATTCAGCCCCGGAGGCGGCCGCACTGGCCGCATTTCTCCGCGGCGGCCGAGATATAGGCCCCGCAGCCGGCGCACTGGACCGTCTCCTCGATCACGACCCTGCGGGCACTCACCGGCGCGGCTCCGGCGGACGGGCGCGGCGCGGCCGGCGCCGGGTTTGGGGGTGGCGTGGGCCGTGCAGGTTCCTGGGGGTTGCCGACGAACCGGTCGTACACTCCCTTCCAGCGGGCGAAGGTTTTCCACACCGCATAGATGGCGACGCCGAACAGGATGATCTTGAGCAGGAATCCCATTGCCCGGTTGTGCTGACCGGTTGGCACCGGGTCAAGCCGTCTCGCGTCCAGCGCCTGCGCCCGCTATAGGATCGGCCATGAATGGAAGCGACTGCAATGGACAATGAGGGGGCGCCGCTCGACCTGTTCGTGGTCGGCGGCGGGATCAATGGCGCGGGCATCGCCTGCGACGCGGTAGGGCGGTCGCTCAAGGTCGGGCTCTGCGAAATGAACGATTTCGCCAGCGCCACCTCCTCGGCCTCGACCAAGCTGATCCATGGCGGGCTGCGCTACCTCGAGCAATACGAGTTCCGCCTGGTGCGCGAGGCGCTGCAGGAGCGCGAGGTGCTTCTGGCCAAGGCGCCGCATCTCAGCCGGCCCCTGCGCTTCGTGCTGCCGCACGAACCGCATCTGCGGCCACGCTGGATGCTGCGGCTCGGCCTCTTCCTCTACGATCACCTCGACTGGCACATGACCCTGCCCAAGTCGATCGCGGTCGACCTGCCGCAGTCGAAGTTCGGCGTCGGCCTGAAGCCGTCCTTCAAGAAGGGCTTCGTCTATTCCGATGCCTGGGTCGACGACGCGCGCCTGGTGATCTCCAACGTCAAATCGGCGCGCCAGATGGGTGCCCGTATCTTCGCCCGCCACCGCTGCGTATCGGCGCGGCGCAGCGACGACGGCAAGCTGTGGAACATCGAGCTTTCAGGCCCCGACGGCGCCAGCGTGCATCTGAAAGCGCGCGGCCTGATCAACGCCACCGGCCCCTGGGTGAAACGCTTCCTCGACGAGCAGACCCACATCAAGACCACCAAGCGCGTGCGCCTGATCAAGGGCAGCCACATCATCGTGCCGCGCATGCATGAGGGCGATCACGCCTTCATCCTGCAGAACAGCGACCAGCGCATCGTCTTCATCATCCCCTACGAGCGCGACTTCTCCTGCATCGGCACCACCGATATCCCGGTCGAGGCGGGCGAGAAGCCGGTCTGCACGCCCGAGGAAACCGCCTATCTCTGCGAGATCGCCAGCCACTACATGGTGAAGCAGGTGACGCCGGCCGACGTCGTCTGGACCTATTCCGGCGTGCGCCCGCTGTTCGACGACGGCGACGACAAGCCCTCGGCGGTGACGCGCGACTATCATCTCGAGGTCGACGGCGCGCCGCGGACGTCCGCCGCGACTGGCGTGGCGCCGCTGCTCTCGGTGTTCGGCGGCAAGATCACGACCTACCGACGGCTGGCCGAGCATGCCTTGAAGGATCTCGCGCCTTATTACCCGCACATGGGCCTGCCGTGGACGGCCACCCGCGCGGTGGCCGACGGCGAGCTGGCCGACGCGCCTACTTTCGAGGAGGCGTTCGACACCTACGTCGCGAGCGCCGCCTCGGTGAAACCCGGCCTGCCCAGGGAACTGGTGCGCGTGCTCTGCCGCCGGCACGGGTCGGGGCTGGACGAGCTTCTCGAGGACGTCACGACGGTGGCCGATCTCGGCCGGCATTTCGGCGGCTATCTCTACGAGACCGAGGTGCGCTACCTGATGCGCGACGAATGGGCGGTCGAGCCCGACGACGTGCTGTGGCGGCGGACCAAGGAAGGCCTGCACATGACGGCGGCCGAACGCGCCGCCTTTGCACGGTGGATGATCGAGCTTCGGCCCAACTTCACATAGATGTGCTCACGCGACCGTTCTGCCCAGTGAGGAACCGCACAGTAACGTTCTTGTTCCGAATGATTTACTGGACCGGCTCAGCGCTGAGGCCTTCTGCCGATCGTGTTCTCGAGGGTTACTGGCGCAAATTGGCTAGGCTTGCATCGGCTGGGTGAAGCCATTCGGCGTAGTCTGGGCAAGGTGATCGGGCGTAGGCGTAGGAGGACGAGTCGTGACGCTGTTCAGGCGCAGCAATGACGTGGAAGTCAGTGTCAGTCCGGAGTTCGACAAGGAGTACAAGCCCGACGAAAGGCCCCTCCATACGGGCATCTATCGATGCCGGGGCTGCGGATGTGAGATCGTCGCCGAGGCCAACAAACCGTTCCCGCCGGAGAAACATCCCAGGCACGCGCCATCCCAAGGGACAATCCGATGGCGACTGGCGGTCGCGGCGCAGCACGAACCGCACTAGGGTCAAAACTCAATCAAAGCATTGAATTTGTTTGCCGGTAGTGATTCAAGCTCTGAAACGACGGAGCATTGAAGATGGCGAACGAGTTCTGGCTCAACGATCGCCAATGGTCGGCGATCGAACCTCTGCTGCCGAGCAATCAACCGGGAGCGCGTCGGGTCGACGACCGACGGGTGATCAGCGGCATCGTTCATGTGCTGAAAGTGGGCTGTCGC
>DATHNU010000202.1:0-3328 GCA_035485695.1 Reyranella sp.
CGTCGAAGGCCTCACCCGGTCGGTGGCGCGCGAGATCGCCAAGTCGGGGATCCGGGTGAACGGCGTGGCCCCCGGTCCGACGGACACCGGCATGCTGACCCGCTTCACGCGCACGCCGGAGAACAAGACGGCTTTGGCGACGACGGTTCCGATGGGTCGCCTCGGCCTCTCGGAGGAGCTAGCCAACGCGATCGTCTTCATCGCGTCGGACGAGGCTTCCTTCATCACCGGCCATGTCCTCCATGTCGACGGCGGCAAGACCGCCGGCTGATCCTGCGAAAGGAACAGGACCCATGAGCACGACCGAAGCGAACCGGACGAACAACGGCGCGATCGAAGATCTCGACGTCATCTTGGTCGGCGCGGGATTCGCCGGCCTCTATCTCCTCGACCGCTTGCGCAGCATGGGCATGGCCGTCCAGGTGTTCGAGGCCGGGGGTGGTCTTGGCGGCGTCTGGTACTGGAATTGCTATCCCGGGGCGCGCGTCGATTCCCCCGGCCCCATCTACCAATATTCGCGCGATGACGTGTGGCGGACGTGGCAGTTCAGCGAACTCTATCCGTCGTGGCAGGAGCTGCGCGACTATTTCCGCCACGTCGACGAAAAACTCGGGCTCAGCCGGGACATTCGCTTCAACAGACGCGTGAACGAGGCGCAATTCGACCCGGCGCATAATCGATGGACTGTCCGTTCAAGCGATGGCTCCGTGGCGCGTGCCCGCTATCTCGTGCTCTGCACCGGCCTCAGTGCGCAGCCCTACATACCGGACCTGCCGGGCCTCAGCGATTTCGCCGGCGAGCTCCACCACACCGCGCTGTGGCCGCAGCACGGCCTCGACATGACCGGCAAGCGGGTCGGGGTCATCGGCACAGGGGCGAGCGGCGTGCAGATGGCCCAGGAAGCCGCCGGCGCGGCGGCTCACCTCACGGTCTTCCAGCGCACACCCAATCTGGCACTGCCGATGCGGCAGAAGAAGCTCGACGAGGACGCAATTCGCCGCATGAAGGAAAACTTTCCGGAGATGTTCGACAGGCGCACCAAGACTTTCGCCGGGTTCGACTACGACGTCCTTGCGAAGTCTGCGCTCGAAGTGTCGGAAGACGAGCGGCAGGCGACCTTCGAACGCCTGTGGGAGATCGGCGGCTTTGCCCCCTGGATCGGCTCCTTCAACGACATTCTTCTGAATGAAGAAGCCAACCGTGCCGCCTACAGTTTCTGGCGCGACAAGACGCTGAAGCGGATCAAGGATCCTGCCGTTGCCGAGATCTTGGCACCTGCGGAGCCGCTTCATCCCTTCGGCGTCAAGCGGCCGTCCCTCGAGCAGCATTATTACGAGATCTTCAATCAGCCCAACGTCCGTCTCGTCGACCTCCGCACCAACCCCATCGAACGAGTGACGCCCGGCGGGATCAAGGCGGCGGCCGACGCGCATGAGCTGGACATTCTTGTCCTGGCCACCGGCTTCGACGCGGTGACAGGTGGGCTGACCAGGATCGATATCCGCGGCACCGAGGGCGAGACGCTGAAGGAGAAGTGGGCGAAAGGCGTTCGCGCCCAACTCGGCATGGCGGCGGCGGGCTTTCCGAATCTGCTCTTCGTCTACGGCCCGCAAAGCCCGAACGGTTTTTGCAACGGGCCGACCTGTGCCGAGGTTCAGGGAGACTGGATCGCCCGGCTATTGGATCACCTTCGGCAACGCAATTACACACGGGTCGAGGCAACGGTCGCCGCCGAGGAAGCGTGGCGAGCGCAAGTGCTCGAACTGGCGGAGGCCACGCTCTTCCCGCGCGCCGACTCCTGGTATCTCGGCGCGAACATTCCCGGCAAGCTGCGCGAGATGCTGTCCTTCACCGGTGGCCTGCCGGCCTACCTGGAAAAGTGCAGGGAGAGCGCCGAGCGCGGATACGAGGGCTTCGCGCTCAGTTGAGTTTCGGCTTTCGTCCACGGGACTCCCGTCGTCTCGACCGAAGCGCGAAGCGCGAAGCGCGGAGAGACCTTCTCTCCACCAAATGCCACTTATCGTGGACAGAAGGTCTCTCCGCTCGGGCCTTCGGCCCTCGGTCGAGACGACGGGGGTGCGCCATATGCGATAGCGCAGGCCGACAGGATTGAGCGCAAAGGAGACGTTCGATGAGCGACCGATCGAGCAGCGAGCAGAGCAAGGCCGTCGTCGATGCCTATTATCAGGCGGGCGTAAAAGGCCGCCTCGGAGACTTCGCCCCGTATCTGCATCCCGATTTCACCACGACGGCACCGAGCTACCTGCCGTGGGGCGGCGTGCATCCGGGCGCGCCGTTCTTTCGCGACGAGGTGCTGCCCAAGCTGCCCGACGTTCTCGACTTCGGACGGTTCAGCTACGACGTCTTCTTCGCCGAGAATGAGCGCGTGGTGGCGCTGGTGAATTTCGGACTCACCGGCAGCGACGCCATGATCAAGATCTCCGAGCACTGGACCGTCAGGAACGGCAAGGCCACCTCGATCTGGGTCGCCTACTTCGAGCCGCAGGCGCTGCTCGACAAGCTCGGCATCGCGCACGGCCTCAAGCGCTGAGGGCGCGACCAATGACGGACAGTCGACAGTGGTCCGGCCCGCCGGCACTTTGGCAACAGGTGCTGGGGCAACGCGCGAGCTTCTGGGTCTCGGCCGGCGTAGTCACCCATATTTTCTGGACCAGCGCCGCGCCCGCCATGACCTACCGGCTTTATGCCGAGCAGTGGCACCTAACGCCTGCGGTGACGACCGGCGTGTTCGCCGTCTACCCAATCGTCGTCGTCGCCGTCCTGGTCGGCTTCGGAGACCTCTCCGACCACATCGGCCGACGGTTGGTGATGTTGCTCGGGCTGGGCGCCTCCCTCATCGGCACGCTGCTGTTCGCCGTCGCACCCGACGTGTTGTGGCTGTTCGCCGGCCGCGCCTTGACAGGCATCGGCGTCGGCCTGACCGCCGGCACGGCGACGGCGGCGCTGGTCGACTTCAGCGCCGTGGGACAGTCGAAGCGGGCCGCCTCCGTCACCACCGCCGCCCAGGCTGTCGGCTTCACAGGGGCCCTGCTGCTGGGCGGTGCGCTGACGCAATACGCGCCCTGGCCCACGCATCTGGGCTTCTGGCTGCTGTTCGCCCTGATCGCCCTGCTGTTCATCGCGACCTGGTTCCTGCCGCGCCGCCCGGCTAGGTCAGCGGGTGGGCCGGCGTCCCGTCGCTGGCAACCGAAGTCTCCCGCCATACTGGCCGGCCTGGCGTGGACCTTCGCGCTGGCCGCGAGCGCGGTGACGACAGCCTATACGCATGGCGTGCTGATCCTGTCGCTGGGCGGGCAGGTCGGCCACG
>DATHNU010000203.1:0-5054 GCA_035485695.1 Reyranella sp.
CCTTGCTGCAACAGCCCGATCACGCACCAGCTGCCGATGAAGCCCGACCCGCCGGTCACCAGCACCGTTCCCTGTCCGCTCATGGCTGCTTCTCCAGATCCCTGTGACTGGCCGAAACCCTGGAACGTTGAGAAAGCCCAAAAGACTACTGCGTCGCCGGCACACCGTCATCGCGTGCAACACGTGGGCTATATCCAGAGCACTCGCGGATAGGAAGTCCCCGGCCCCGAGTAGGCAAGCACGTTCCAGGCGGCGGAGACGAGGCTCGGGAAGGTATGGATGTCGTTGATCGGATCCTTATGCAAGGCATAGGGGTAAGAGCCGTCCGGATTCTGTCCCGTCGCGAGAAGCGCCATCAGCCTGTGTGCCTGCGCCGGGTCCTGGATGCGCATGGCGAAGGCTGCACCGAAGCTCCCCTCGTACCAGAGGCTGGGGATCGTCCCCAGCGGATAGCCGTCCGGCGGAATGAAGGTCGTGAAACCGGACAGGCCGGTGGCGGCGTCGGTTACGTAGTAGAGCCGGCACATTCGGCCGATCGCGGCATTCGTGTCCAAGGTCCGGCCCCACCGGTCGAGGACGACAGCACCCCAGCTCATGACGTCGAGCGCATGCCGCCCATCGGGCATGTTGGCACCGCCCGCGTACGTCCCACCCTGCCAGAAGATTCCAGCATGCTCGTTCCAACCCTCCGTCTCCAGTGCGGCGCGAATGTTATCGGCGATCCTACGGTAGGTGGCGTCGCCGTAGAGCTCGGCGGCCAGATCGAAGCACCACCAGGTGTCGATATTGTGCTCGGTGCTCCACCAGGGAACGATGTACTCCGCATCGAGCACGGTGCCGATGTATCGGCCCTTCCCGCCATTAACCAATCCGAGCGGATTGAGATAAGTGGAAAGAAAAGCGAGGCACTTGCGAGTGACCTCCCCCGTCCGGGTCGGGAACCAGCCGCGAAAAGACGGCCGATCGGCTAGGAGCAGGGCGTAGCAGACCCAAGCCACGGTGCCGATACGGATGAAGCTATTGTTGTGCTCGCAGAGGACCGATTGATCATTGGCAAACGGAAAGCTGCCGTCCTTGTTCTGAACGGCGCACAGCGCATCCAACAGCCGTTGCGCCGACTCCCGCTCGCCGAGTTGGAGGAAGGCGATCAGCGCCACCGCCTGATCGTAGAGAAAGCAGGCATCATTGAACCCATCGTAATAGACGTCGTCGGGTGTCTGCCCGGCCTGCACTGCAGGCACATTGAAGGATCTCAATAACCCCGAGGGCATGGTGTATTCGCCGTAGATCCGCTTGGTGTTCACATCGACCAGGGAGACGCGGCCGACGCTGGGCGAAAGCCGCTCGATCTCCCAGGTGCCATCCTTGCAGGCAGGCACGATGCGCGTCGCAGCCGCCGGCACACGGTCGCCGATGGAGCGGTACTCGATGCGAAGGTCCGGCCATGCAGATGCCGATGCAACCGCATTCTCCTCGGCCCACACTTGGCCGACGACGCGCCGGGCGCAGCCGTTCTCCAACTCGAGCAGCCTAAGCTTGATCCTGCCTGAGAACGGCCGCGGTCTTTCGATGCTGAAAGGGCCCGGTGTCGCCGCTACCAGCGCCCAGGCATATTCGACATCGACCTCGCTGGTGACGAGGATTCCGTACCTGTACTGCTTTTCGTTGGTGAAGGTCGCCAAAGTGCCGGTGATCGTGGAAACGCCACCGGATGTGCTCAGCACAACTCCTGTGAACACCGGCGGTCCCAGCCGGTAGGTGGTGGCGTAGTAGTCCCTCACGTCTCCGGGACGTTCGGCTTCCAGCCAGGGATGGCCGACGGCAATCCGATTGCGGTCGAGTCCCGCGTCTGCGGCATTGCCATAGGTCGCGAGTTGGAATGACCACTGCCCCGGTGGCGGAATGACCAGAGACGCCTCGAATGTTGCATTGGAGTTGACCCTGGCGATGAACTGCTTGATGCCACGAACGCTCCCGACGACGTAGTAGCTGGGCCAGTTCGTGGCGATGCCTTCCATGCTCACGAAGGGAAGGTCGACCGAGCCGTGGAACGTCACAAATCGGTGGGCCGCGATCGGGAAATGCAGCGGGCCCTTGATCAGGATCGGCGTATAAGGCAGCCCGTCGGGTGCGCTCGGCAGGCTGTAGGTGCCCCTCCATGGTCCGCCAGACCGCCAGTCCACAGTCGGATCGTCGGGCACGATCAGCGAAGCCCGATAGGGCGTCCGCGTGCGTGCCTGTTGGAGAAGGAAGTCCCTGGCTCTGCTGACACTCAGGCGTATCGCTTCATCCTCGTCGGGTCCAGGTGGTGGAAATGCGAGAAGATCCATGAGGGCCGCAATCCTAACACGCCGACTTCGCTATTGCCCTGCGGGCCAGCCGGTCCGAAGTGGCGCCGCTTACCGGGCGTGCGCCTCTAGTGGTCGGCTGCTTTCAGTTCGATGATCTCGCAATTGGCCATTGGCCGCGACGTCTCGGCAGCTCGGTATTCCCTCATCCACTCCGGCGCCACGGCAAAACCCCTGTCGCGGCCCCACAGGTAGGCGCGAAAGAACTGTCCGTGTCCGATGGCGATTGCGAAGTCGCCGTCCAGCGCCGACAGGCGACTATCGAAGTCGGCGAGCCTTGCCATGAAGGCACGGAACGATTCGGCGTCCGGACCGTCGACGTAGTCGGGATCGCAGCCACGCCAGTAGGTTTCGATCCACGGCCGGCGGACATCGGCGGTCGTTCCTTTGCATCGCGAGGGACTGAGATAGGTCAGTTCCTGGATCGGCCAGACCTCGCACGGCGTGCGCGGCCAGCGTTCGCGTATCGGCGCCGCGGTCTCCTGCGCCCGGACGAAGGGCGACACGATCAGGCGATCGGGTTGCCGGTCGACCCGGCGGGCGACCTCGCGGGCCTGCTCCTGGCCGAGCGCCGTCAGCGGAACCTCGCCGTGGCCGACCGCCGGCAGGCCGGCGTTGGACGCGCTTTGGCCGTGGCGGACCAGCCAGATCAGGCCTGGCGGCATAGCGCCTCCCACTCCCGGGCGTCGAAATAATGTTCGGTCCAGTAGCGCACTACCATCAGCTCCTTAAACGGCATCAGCTTGTCCGGCACTGCCCGGCCCATCAGCTCGTCGACCATGAGCTTGGGCATGTCGATGCCCGCCGCCGTGGTCAGCGGCAGAGTGCCGGGGAAGCGCGGATTGACCTCCAGCAGCTTGAACACGCCGTCGGCCGCCCGCTTGAACTGCACGTTGGCGCAGCCACGGATGCCGATGATCTGCGCGGTGCGGATGGCCGACTGCATGGCGTCCGGCACGTTCAAGGTGCGCGAGGCGACGGCGATGCCAGAGTCGATCTTCATGCGATCGCGGGGCACGGCGGCAATGACGCGGCCGTCGCGCCGCACATAGACATCGACCGAGTATTCCTCGCCCGGCAGGTACTCCTGCAGCATCACCGAGCCGTCTTTAGGCTGCTTGTCGAGATCGGCGCGGCTGTTGATCCTGGCGACGCCGCGCGAACCTGCGCCCTTTCGAGGCTTGGCGAAGCGTGGAAAGGAATCGACGCGCGCCGCGACGGCCTCGGTCAACGGCTCGTTGGCGGGAATTGGCACCTTGCCTTGCACTGCTTCCATCAGGAGCTGCTTGTCGCGGCAGATGCGCAGGCATTCGATCGGCGAGATCGGCAGCGCAACGCCGAGCGACCGGAAGCTGTCGCCCGCCGCGGCCACCGGCGCCAGCTCGGCGTCGACCGTCGGCAGCAACGCCTCGATGCGCCGCTCCTGGCAAGCCTTGTACAGGGCCGGCACCAGTTCGGGCGTGTCGCCGCGCGGGATGATCAGGCGGCGTTCCGGCGGCACGAGATAGAGGCCGGCGGCCAGCGGATCCATGTCGGCCATGTGCAGCTCGTGCTCGGCCGCAAGACTCTTCCAGACGCTGACGGCCGCGGCGCCGCCGGCGCCGGTGATCAGGATCCGCATGCTTCGCTCCCCTCAGCCGCCGCTTTCAGCCACCGATGCAGGCTGCGGCCGTGCCGGCTCCTGTTTCTGCTCCTCGGGCAGATCGAGCGCCGGGCCGCTGTCGCGCTGGCGGACAATCTGCAGCGGCTCGGCCAGCACGTAACCCGCGAAGCGGCCCCAGTAGCGCGCCGTCGACAGGATGACGTCGGGCTGGATCGACTCCATGCGGTCGACCTGGCTCTTGTAGGCGCCGATCAGGTCGATCTTCTTGTCGATGTAGTGCGTGATGTCGACGAAGCGGTGGGGCTGGAACTCCACCGTCGAGGACGGGGTCTGGTAGCAATAGACATTGGGCACGGCACGTGCCGCCACCAGGCTGGCGGCGTGGACCGCGCGATGGTCCTGGTGCGTGTCCTCGAGCGAATGTGTGTAGACATGCGTGGCATTCAGCTCGCGGATCGCGGCCTCGATGATCGAGATCGTCTCCGCACCCTCAGTGATGTAGGTGTCGCGCAGGTTCGCCATCTCGAGGTGCGCACCAACCAGCGCGGCGGCATTGTGCGCCTCGACCGCGCGGGCATTCACGTCGCCGCCGGCCGCGCCGCGCGACAGCGTCAGGATGTGCAGGATGTCGTAGTCGGCATGGTGCTTGGCCAGCGCGCCGCCGCAGCCAATCTCAACGTCGTCGGGATGGGCGCCGATCGCCAGCACGCGCTTCTGCTGGCGACGGCGGCGCCCGTTCACGGCCTCGGCCAGCAGCAAGGCCTGCTCGATAAAATCGGTGGACGACGCCGGCCTGAACAGCAGGCCGTCGATACGGCACTTGACGGCCTGGCGCAGGAACTGCGGGTCCTGATTATGGGTGGCAAGCAGCGTGGCGGTCCAGCGGTAGTGGTCCTTGACGTGCTTGAGCAGCGCGAAGCCGCCGGAAGAAATCTCCGGATCCACCGCCACGAGGTCGTAGGGTTCGGCCGACAGCATACGGATTGCGGCCTCGGCGTCCGGCACGATCTTCAGCGAGAGGGTGCGGAGGGGGCCGAACCCGCTCCTCAGCACGCTTGAAACGACGTCGTCGTCGTTGACCACCAGGATCCGCAACCGCTTTT
>DATHNU010000204.1:0-2796 GCA_035485695.1 Reyranella sp.
GCCACAAGGTCGCGAACGCGGCCAAGAGCCACAAGGTCGCGCACGCGACCAAGACCCACAAGGTCGCGCACGCGACCAAGAGCCACAAGGTCGCCGGCACGGCCAACAAGGTCGTGTCCGCAAAGTCCGCAGCCCGGTCGAGCGTCAACTGACCTCCCCGTTCCGACCGTGTTCCGGGCGGAGGCCGGCTCTAGCCCAAGCCGGCCTCCTGCTTTTGCGTTGCTCGTTCTCGCTTCGTCGCGGCCTCGTAGCCCGGATTGAGCGCAGAGACTGGGCAAGATTTCACAGTTCGCTGAGCCGTGGAGTGTAGGCTGCGCGGATGACGAATCGGATGTTCAAGGCCGGTGTCAGCCGGGACCAGCCAAGCTTTCTTCCGCCGTGCCTTGAAGATTATGTGGGGCGTGACAATCCGGTGCGGGCGATCGATGCCTATGTCGATGCGCTTGATCTTGAAGGGCTGGGGTTTCGGCATCCGGGTTCCGAGGGTGGGGCGGGTCAGCCGCCCTACGATCCGGGCGACCTGTTGAAGCTTTATCTTTACGGCTACCTCCATCGGGTCCGCTCGTCGCGGGGCCTCGCGCGTGAGGCGCAGCGCAATGTCGAGCTGATGTGGCTCATCAAGCGGCTTGCGCCCGGCTATCGGACGATCGCCGGTTTTCGCAAGGACAACTGGGCGGCGCTCAAGGCGGCGAACCGGGATTTTGTGGTTCTGGCCCGCGAGCTCGGCCTGGTCGGCGGTGAGCTGGTGGCGATCGACGGCGCGTTTTTCGACGGCAACGCCAGCAAGGCGAGCATCCGCACGCGCCGCAGGCTCGCGGAACGGCTGGCGGAGATCGAGCGCGAGATCGAGGCTTATGGCGCCGCGCTCGATGCCAACGACGCGGCGGAGGCTAAACCTTCGCGTGGCGGCGCGAATGGTGACGGCGACGGCGACGTCGCGGGGAAGGTCGCGGCGCTGATGGCCAAGCGGGCGAACGTGCAGGCGAGCCTCGAAGAGCTCGACGCGAGCGGCGAGACCCAGCTGTCGCGGACCGACCCGGATGCCCGGCTCCTGACCAAGAGCGGCCAAGTGGTGGCCGGCTACAACGTGCAGATCGCGGTCGACGACGCCCACAAGCTGATCGTGGCGAGCGAGGTCGTCAACGACGGCAACGACACCGGGCAGCTCTATAAGATGGCGAAGGCGGCCAAGGAGGCGCTCGGCGCCGAGACGCTCGAGGCGCTCGCCGACGTCGGGTACTACAACGGCGCCGCGCTCAAGGACTGCGAGGACGACGGCATCGTCGCTTATGTGCCGCAGGCCGTGCGCACCGGGCGTCTCGCGGCACAAGGCCGCTTCTGCCATGACGACTTCACCTACGATGCCGGCGCTGATGTCTATCGCTGTCCGGGCGGTGCGCAGCTCGCGCCGACCCCTGGCCGCAAGCGCAACAGCGGCGGCCGGATCGAGATTCGCTACGTGACCCGCAAAGCGACCTGCGACGCCTGCCCGCTGCGCGAGCGCTGCGTCACCGACAAGCAGCCGACGCGCACCGTCCATCGCTGGGAGCACGAAGACGTCCTCGATCGCCATCGGGAACGGATGAAGGATGCCGGCCGACTGATGCGCCGTCGCGCCGGCCTCGCCGAGCACCCCTTCGGCACCCTCAAATGCCGGGCCGGCTATCGCCACTTCCTGGTGCGCGGCTTCGACAAGGTCCGCGGCGAATGGAGCCTGATGGCGCTCGCCTACAACTTCACCCGCATCCTCGCCATCGTCGGCCTCGACGGCTTCCTCGCCCACCTTGCCAAGCGCATCGCCAATTGCGTTGTTCTTCTCGCCGTTGTCGTGACCGCCCTGGCGTGCGCCATAGCCCTTCACCACGCCATTTGCCGGAAAATCACGCTAATATCTGCGTTCGGCGGGCCCAGCAGCGTCGTGCAGGCATAAACTCGCATTCTTGCCCAGCCTCGTTCGCTCGATCCGGGCTACTGGCGCTCGGCCTCGCGGCCGCGCACGCCTATTGCTGCGTCTTTTTGAAATACCGCACATCGGGTGGCGGCTGGTCCTTGCGGGCCGGCATCAGCATGCCCTCGCCGCTGAGATAATAGTGCTCGTCGCCGATCATCACCTGCCCGTTGAATTCGTTGCAGATGAACTCCGGCCATTGCGCCTTGATGTCGGGGTTGCGGACGTAGCGCTTGTCGACCGTCCATGGATGGGTGAGCGCGTTGTCGATTACGGTGATCTCGTCGTGAAGCAGGTTAGGGTCGCGCTTGTCGATGAAGATGCGCTCCTTGAACACCGACTGGTTGTCGCGGTGGGTCGGAATGCCGGAGATGTCGTAGACGCGGTTTCCTTTGAAGCCGCGCGTCTCGACCTCTAGCACGTCGAACTTGCCGTCACCGTCCTCATCGATCCATTTGCCGATCGAGTAGCCCTGGATGGTCGGCTCGATGTCGGCCGGCCAGTCGCGCCCGTCGGTGAAGATGCGGCGCAGCGGATCGTAGTCGGCGATCAGCACATAGGTCGTGCCGGGCGAGACGACGAACTCCAGCGGGCGGAAGGCGATCATCATGAACGGCATGCCGGCGCCGCGGCACAGCACGTGCTCGGAGCTGTTGCCCAGCCCGCCGTTCTCCTGGTCCTTGATGCTTTCCTCGAGGACCTTCTGGTACTCGGGCGTCAGCGGCGCTTGCTGTCCCTTGCCCCACGGCTTCGTCTGGTCGAACGAGGGCTGGCCCGGCAGTCCGGGAACGACGAAGCGCTCCCATTGTCCCTTGACATCGGGGTAGAGCGAATAATCGAAAATCTGC
>DATHNU010000205.1:0-3644 GCA_035485695.1 Reyranella sp.
GCGGAGCGAGGTCGACACCATCGCAACATCGTCGCTCGTAATAATTCCAATTTCGAAATCGCTGAACCAGTGCGGCCAGAAGAATTCCAACTAACGAGGTGTTTGGTCGGCGCCGCCTTCTTCCTCACCCCCTCTTCCCCCGCCCCCTCCTTGCTCCCCCACCCCCGTTCATCGTCGCCGCAAACGCCCGCAGCCGCAGCCGCACCGCGTCCATGGCGATGCGGCCGGCGAGGGTCGGGCGGCGGTCTTGCGGCACCAGGATGCCGATGGCGCTGCCGGCGAGGCCGGGTTCGGCGAGGGGGACGTGCACGAGGTCGCCGCGCTCGATTTCATCGACGAAGCCGACCGGCGTGAAGAAGCCGATGCCGAGGCCCGACTTGATCACCTGGCGCATGAACTCGATGGAGTTCGAGACGATGCGTGGCGTGAGCCGCGCGCCCGAATCGGCGAACTCCGTCGCCATGATGGCGTCGAGCAGCCAGCGGTCCTGCAGCATGACCACGGGATGGCCGACGCATTCGGTCAAGGTCAGGCTCTTGCGGCCGGCCAGCGGATGATCCGCCCGCATCAGCGCGCCGACGGCGGTCGGAAACTCGGCGATCACGTCGACGCCGCGGTGCCGGTTGTCGACGAACAGCACCCCGAAATCGTTGTCGCCCGAGCGCAGCGCCTCGCCGATCTCGCTGGGATGCACCGCGAGCACGGTGAAGCTCACCTTGGGATGCTTGGCCGACATCTCGTCGACCACCTGCGGCAGAAAGCGCACCAACAGCGATTCCAGCGAGATGATGCGCACGTCGCCGCTCACCGTGCCGCCCAGACTCGCGATCTCCGCCCGCGTGCGCTGGTATTCGTTCTGCGTCTCGCGCACATGGCGCAGCAGCAGCTCCCCGGCCGCCGTCGGGCGCACGCCGCTCCGGCCACGCTCGAACAAAGCCACGCCCATCTCGTCTTCCAACCGCAGGATTTGCCGGTTGACCGCCGAGGAGGCGACGCTCAGCGCATCGGCGGCCTTGCGGATCGAGCCGTGGCGCGCGACATGGTCGAAATAGCGCAGGACCGCGGCATGCATGGTAATTTGCCCTTCTGGCGGGCGATGCCGAATTGGCAGCGGACCGCGCGAATTAATGTTCTTTTCTAGAGCACCCCGCGTCAATAGCTTGGGCTCGGGGAAAACGTCGCCGACGAAGGGGAAGTCGCCATGCGCCAGCTCGCTCCCAGCAAGATCCGCCGCCGCGCGCTGCTCAAGAGCAGTGCGGCCGCCACCGGCTTCGCCGCCGCCGGTCTCCTGCCGTCGGGCGGCTTCGCCCAGGCCAAGACCCAGACCGTCAACCTCCAGCTCGGCTGGCTCGCCGGCAACAACCAGGTGGGCGAGGTCGCCGCCAAGCATCTCGGCTACTTCGAGGAGGAGAAGCTCAACCTCGCGATCCAGCCAGGCGGGCCCAGCATCGACGGCGTGGCCATCGTCGCCTCCGGCCGGCACGAGATCGGCCAGGTGTCGTCCAGCCCTTCGCTGATGCTGGCGGCGTCGCAGAAGATCCCGGTGATGTGCTTCGCCAGCGGCCTGCAGCAGCATCCCTACGCCTATTTCTCCCTGCCCAAGAAGCCGGTGCGCACGCCCAAGGACCTTGTCGGCAAGAAGGTCGGCATCCAGGCCACCGCCAAAGTCCTGCTGAACGCGCTGATGAAGAAGCACGGCATCGCCGAGAAGGACGTCGAGATCGTCATCATCGGCTCGGAGATGACGCCCATCTTGACCGGCCAGACCGACGTGGTGAGCGGCTGGATCACCAACACCACGACGCTCAAGCCACTGGGACCGGACCGCATCGATCTGCGTCTGTGGGATGCCGGCGTGCGTCTTTACGCGCTGCCGTACTACGCCACCAAGGACACGATCGAGAAGAAGGCCGATATGCTGGCCGCCTACACCCGCGCCGCTTCGCGCGGCTGGGAGTACGCGCTCAAGAATCCCGAGAAGGCCGTGGATTTCCTGGTCAAGGAATATCCCAACCTCAAGCGTGACGACGAGATCGAGGGCAGCAAGGCGTTGCTCACTTTCGCCTTCAACGCCAACACCCAGGCCAATGGCTGGGGCGCCTTCGATCCGGCGGTGTGGCAGGAGCAGATCACGCTGTACGACGAGCTGAAGCAGTTCACCGCCGGCGCGCCCAAGCTCACGGACGTCATGACCACCAAGATCCTCGACGCCACCAAGAGCGTGCGCGCCAAGGTGGGCTGAGCATCGATGGCCGTCGCGCTCGCGCGCAGGGATCCGGCACCGGCCGCCAGCGCCGAGGCCGTCGTTTGCGAGCGCGTCACCGTGCGCTTCACGACCGAGCGCGGCACCGTGACGGCGCTCGAGAACATCGACCTCACGATCCCGCGCGGCAGCTTCCTGACCTTGCTCGGCCCTTCGGGCTGCGGAAAGTCGACCTTGCTGCGGGTGATGGCCGACCTGATCGAGCCCACCAGTGGACGGATCGCGGTGCTGGGCGACGTACCGGCGACGGCGCGGCAAAATCGCGAGATCGGCTTCGTCTTCCAGGACGCGGCCCTGCTGCCGTGGCGTAGCGTCATGGAAAACGTCACCTTGCCGCTCGAGGTTGGCGGCGGCAAGGCGCTGCCCGGCGCGCGCGCGCCGCAGGAACTGCTCGCCCTGGTCGGCCTGACGGGCTGGGAGACGGCCTATCCCCACGAACTGTCGGGCGGCATGCGCCAGCGCGTGGCGATCGCCCGCGCCCTGGTCTCGGGGCCCCGCCTGCTGCTGATGGACGAGCCGTTCGGGGCGCTCGACGAGATCACGCGCGACCGGCTGAACGAGGAGTTGCTGCAGGTCTGGGAATCGACCGGCACGACGATCGTATTCGTCACCCACTCGATCTACGAGGCGGCCTTCCTCGGCCAGAACGTCCTGCTGCTGGCGGCCCGGCCGGGCCGCGTCCGCGAGCTGGTGCCGGTGACGCTCCCGACCCCCAGGCGGCTCGCCATGCGCGAGACGCCGGAGTTCGTGGCGCTGGCCGGCCATCTCCGCCGCGTGCTGGAGACCTGCTGATGGCGAACCATGCCGAACCCGTCACCATGGCCGGCGGCTTCGTCGAGGACGCCGAGGCCCAGGCGCGCTTCGCCGCCCGCCGGCGTTATCTTGCCTGGCGCAGCCGCCTGCTGCCGGTCGCCGCCGTGATCGTCTTCCTGCTGGTGTGGTGGCAGGCGGTCGAGATCTTCGACATCAAGCCGTTCATCGCGCCCTCGCCGCTTGCGGTGGCGGAAGTGCTCTACACGCGCTTCGACATGCTGATGACCAACCTGCTGCCGACCGCAATCGAATCGGTGTCGGGCTTTCTGCTGGGCAACCTGGCGGCGATCAGCCTCGCCGCGGCGTTCGTCTATCGCAAGACCATGGAAGAGGCACTGTTTCCCATCGCCGTGATGGTCAACACCATCCCGGTCGTCGCCAAGGCGCCGATCCTGGTGCTGCTGCTGGGCAACGGCATGGAGCCCAAGATCGCCATTGCCGCCATCATCTGCTTCTTCCCGACCCTGGTGAACATGACGCGCGGCCTGCGCGACGTGCGCTCCGAGCAGCTCGAGCTGATGCGCGTGCTGTCGGCCACGCCGCGCGAGGTGTTCCTGCGGATCCGCGT
>DATHNU010000206.1:0-2572 GCA_035485695.1 Reyranella sp.
TTCCGCAACATCTTCCCGGGCTCGGTGCGCGATCACGCGGTTATCACGTTCCAGGACGAGAAAACGCCGGGACCGGTTCGTCGTGTGAGCGTCGACGACTGGAAGATCGAGGCCTGCCCGCATCAGGGTCCCAGCCTCGCCATCGCCCCGGACGGCTCCTATCACGTCACTTGGTTCACCGATGGCGCCAACCGCAAGGGCGTCTTCTATGCTCGAGCCGATTCCGCCGACGCTCCCTTTTCCGTGCCGCGGGCCTTGTCGAAGCCGGATCGCCAGCCGGCGCGGCCGTATCTGCTCGCGAGCGGCGCCGCGCTGCATCTCGTGTGGAAGGAGTTCGATGGCACGAAAGCCGTCGTGCGCTGGCAGGTTTCCCACGACAGCGGCCGGCAATGGACCGAGGCCCGCACCATCGCCGACACCGAGGATGCCTCCGACCATCCGATGCTCGTCGCCGACCATCAGCGCGTCTACCTGTCGTGGCTCACCAAGATCGAGGGCTACCGCCTGATCGCGCTGGAGGACCAACCGTGAGACTCGCTATCCTTCTTGCCCTGCTGCTGGGCCTCGCTTCCTTGACCGGCGCCGAGGCCGCAGGCCCGCTTGCCTTCGAGCGTGGCAGCTGGGCAAAGCTCCGCGCCGCCCATGCCGGCCAGCCCATCGTCATCCATTTCTGGGGGCTCACTTGCGGCCCCTGCCTCGTCGAGTTGCCGCAATGGGGCAAGCTGCAGGCCGAACGTTCTGACCTGCAGCTCGTCCTGATCGCCGCGGATCCCCTGCCGCAGGAGCCGGATCGCGTGGCGGCGATGCTGGCCCAGGCCGGTCTCGGCGGCAGCGAGAGCTGGAGCTTCACCGACCGCTTCTACGAACGCCTGCGCTACGAGATCGACCCGGCCTGGGCCGGCGAACTGCCGCGCACGGTGATGATCGACGGCGACGGCAAGTCCACCGTCCTGCCGGGCGTCGCCGACCTCGCCCAGGTGCGCGCCTGGCTCGACGCTCGGTCCAAACCCCGTCTCTGAGGAGTTGCTTAAATGGTCCTCCACCGCCTCACTCTCGCCGCCTTGGTCGCCGTTCTTGCCCTTCCCGCCTCGGCACTCGACTACAAGCTCGGCGCCATCGAGATCGTCCAGCCCTGGACGCGCGCCACGCCGCCCACCGCCGAATCAGGCGGCGGCTATCTGGTCCTCAAGAATAACGGCACGACGCCCGACCGGCTGATCGCCGTCAAGAGTCCGGCGGCCGACAAGGCCGAGATCCACGAGATGAAGATGGACGGCAACATCATGCGCATGCGCGAGGTCGAAAAGGGCATCGAGATCCCGCCGGGCGCTACCGTCGAGCTGAAGCCCGGCGGCTTTCACGTCATGTTCATGGGTCTCAGGGCGCCGTTCGCCAAGGACACCAAGGTGCCGCTCACCCTGGTGTTCGAGAAAGCGGGCAGCATCGATGTCGACCTGATGGTCCAGGCGATGGGCGCGCAGCCCCCCTCCATGCATAAACAGTAGGCGTCGCTACAGCGCCTGCAGGAGCACCAAGGCGATCATTGCCATGCCGATCACGCTCACGAACCAGGCAAGCGTGCGCAGCCACGGGATGCCGATCAGGTAGATCACGGCGTAGGCCAGGCGCGCCCAGAAGAAGATCATGGCGCCCATCGCCGTGGTGGCGTTGGCCTTGCCGGAAATGGCCGTGATCAGCACCAGGGCCGTGAACAGCACCAGGTTCTCGATCATGTTGAGATGGGCGCGCCGCGCACGGCCCGCCCAGCCCATCATATCGGGCAGGCCCTCGCGGTTGCCGGCCAGCGTTGGCAGGCCGACCTGCGTGTTGGCGCCGGTCGCGGCGACCAGCATCTGCACGAAGCACAGGATGACCGAGAGCAGAAGATAGAACAGAAGAGAGTGCAGATCCGGGCTCATCGCATTTCTCCCCTTATTATGTGGCTCGTTATTTGGTTCCGAAGAGGCGGTCGCCCGCGTCACCCAGGCCGGGGACAATATACCCGTGATCGTTGAGCTTCGCATCGATGGCCGCCGTGAATACCTGCACATCCGGGTGCACTTCCGCGAAGGCGCGCGCGCCCTGTTCCGAGCCAAGAACACAGATGAACTTGATCCGCTTGGCGCCCGACTCCTTCAAGCGATCCACCGCGGCGATGGCCGAATGCGCCGTCGCCAGCATGGGATCGCAGACAATGACGTCGCGGTCGGAGATGTCCTGCGGGATCCTGAAGTAATATTCGACGGCCTGCAGCGTGCGCGGGTCGCGGTAAAGGCCGACATGGCCCATGCGGGCAAGCGGCACGAGATCGATGATGCCCTCGGCCAGGCCTAGTCCGGCGCGCAGGATCGGCACGATCACCAGCTTCTTGCCCTCAAGGAGCGGCGCATTCGTCGTTGCGATGGGCGTGGAAATCTCGCGCTCCACCAGCGGCAGGTCGCGCGTGGCGTCGTAGCCCAGCAGCAGCCCCATCTCGCGCAGCAGGCGGCGGAAATTCGTGCTCGACGTCTCCTTGTCGCGCATCTTGGTGAGCTTGTGCTGGACCAGCGGATGGCTGACGACGTGGATCGAG
>DATHNU010000207.1:0-2829 GCA_035485695.1 Reyranella sp.
GGCGGCATCAGCAACAGCGGGACGGTGTCGGCTGGCCTTGCTGGCATTCGCCTGGCGCAGGTCGCCGCCATGTCGGGCGGCATCAGCAACAGTGGAACGATCGTCGGACAGACCGGGATCGTCATCGTCGGCGGCACCAGCTTTGCCGGCGCCATTGTCAATACCGGCGCCATCGCCGGCTTGGGCGGCACCGCGATCGATGTCAGCGCGGCGGGTGCGGCCATCACCATCGATCAGCAGGCGGGCAGCATCCTCGGCGCCGTCAAGCTGTCGACGAACGGCAGCTTCAACATGAGCGGCGGGACCATCGTCGGCAGCGTCATCGGCCAGGGCAGCGGCAGCGCCAATTTCATGCTCGGCTCCGGCACCCAGGTGTTCGGCGCCGGCACCGCGATCACCGGGCTTGCGGCGCTGAATCTGAGCTCCGGTCTGCTGGTGCTCGACGATGCTCACAACAGTGTCGGGGCGGCGGCCGTGAACGGCGGCGTGCTGCAGGTCGGCGATGCAAGCCATCCGGGCGCCGTGCTCGCCGCCTCGACCCTCACGCTCGGCGCCGGCGGGACGCTGGCCGGCTACGGCACCGTCGCCGGCAATGTCGGCATCGGGGCCGGCGCCACGCTCTCGCCGGGCGGCTCGATCGGTACGTTGACGATCAACGGCAATCTTACATTCGGCCCCGGCAGCGTCTACCTCGTCGAAGTGACGCCGACCACGGCGGACAAGACGGTAGTCACCGGCACGGCGAACCTTTCCGGCACCGTGCAGGCGTCGTTTGCTCCCGGCAAGTACGGAAGCCAGAGCTACACGATCCTGACAGCCTCGGGCGTGACCGGCGCCTTCGCCGGCATCTCGAGCAACTTCGTCACCAACTCGATCTTCCTCGCGCCGACCCTCATCTACAAGCCGACCGAGGTCGATCTCGCGGTGGTGCAGCAGGGATTTGCCAGCGCCGCCGTCACGGTGAACCAGAGCAACGTGGCGGGCGCCCTCGACACGCTGCCGACCAGCAGCGCGCTGTTCAAGGCGCTGTTCGGCATCGGCTCGGCCGCTCAGGCGCAGCAGGCGTTCGATGCGCTCTCCGGCGAGATGCATGCCGACGTCGAGACGACGCTGATCGAGGATTCGTGGGTGATGCGCCAGGCGCTGCTCGGACGTTTGCGCCAGGCGTCCTACGCGCCGAGCTCCGCAAGCCTGGGTGCGCTCGCTTTCAGCGGGCTCGATGTGGCCACGACCGGGACCCCCACGTTGAGCGATATCACCTACTGGTCGCAAGCGCTCGGCGGCGTGCGGCAGGGCGCTTCCGACGGCAACGCGGCCGATCTGAAGCAATCGGCCGCCAGCTTCGTGAGCGGATTCGATGCGCGGTTCGGCGACTGGGGCCGCGCCGGGCTGGCGGCGGGCTACAGCAATTCGTCCGTTGACGTGCAGGCGCGGGCGAGCTCCGCCGGCATCGAGACGGCCCAGCTCGGCGCCTATGCGGGCACCAGCCTCGGGCCCGTCAGCCTGCGCGGCGGCGCCGCCTACGGCTTGAGCAGCATCGACACCACCCGGATGATCAGCTTCCCAGGCTTCTCCGACCGCGCCACCGCGAGCCACGACGGCGCAACTGCGCAGGTGTTCGGCGAGGCGGGTTACGGGCTCGCGCTGGGGCCGGTCGCAGCCGAGCCGTTCGCCGGTCTGGCCTGGGTGCATGTGGCGACCGGGTCGTTTGCCGAGACCGGCGGGGCCGCAGCGCTGAGCGGAGCCGCCGGCACGGCGGATGTCGGCTACGGTTGGCTCGGCGCACGGTTTGCCGGCAGCGTCGCGCTCACCGATGGCGCGGTGCTGATCCCGCGCGTCAGCGTCGCATGGCAACACGCGCTTGCGGACCCGGCGCCGGCCGCGAGCCTCACGCTGCAGGCCACCGGCGCCAGCTTCACGGTGCTTGGCGTGCCGATCGCCCGCGATCAGGCGGTGATCGAGAGCGGCTTTGATCTGCGGCTCACCCCTTCGCTCAAGCTCGGCCTCTCTTATGTGGGCGAGCTCGCGCGCGGCGCCCAGGACCACAGCGCCAAGGGCAGTTTCACCTGGAACTGGTGAAGCGCTGGGACTTGCCCTACCGGATCAAGTGTACAGAATGCACCCGGTTACCGCCCATCTGCTAATGTGATGCTGGACGCGACGGACCGAGGATCAAGGCCGCTTCATGGATGCACAGAGCCCATCCCAGCTGCTCCGCCCGCCGCTCTCGCGGGGGGATGACGCTTTTTCCGCCGTCGCGGTCGCGAAGCTGTGCGCCCATCCGCGGTTTCCCGACGCCGTGCGCGTCGTGCTTACTGGCAGCGTTCGGCACTTTCAGGGTAATCGCATCCTGAACCAGATCGGGTACGATCGCGGCCGGCTGGTCATCAGCATCCTGGCATACTATCTGCACGTCTCACGCCGGCCGGACGATCCCTCCTCGGGACTAACCGCGAACGGCCTCAAGTCGCTCTGCATCGAACAGGACGTCTGCAGTCCGGGCCGCGCCCGGGCTGCGCTCTCGCTGATGCGGCTTTTCGGCTATATCGCGGCAGCCCCGTCTCCGGCTGACCGTCGCCTCAAGCTGCTGATGCCGACCGATCTGCTGGTCGCATCGCTGCGCGAGCGCTGGGGCCTCATATTCGAGTCGAGCGCGCTCGTGCTGCCCGACGCGGCGGCGGCACGCACAGCCCTTGATGGCCCCGATTTCCTGGCCGCGTTCGTGCGGTACATCGTCGACCTCTATCGCACCGGCATCCGCCCACTTGATTTCGCCGCGCCGTTGCGACCCTTCGCGGAGCGTAACGCCGGCCTCATCCTCCTGTTCAG
>DATHNU010000208.1:0-4990 GCA_035485695.1 Reyranella sp.
CAAGGTGTGGGGCGAGACGATGCTGCGCGAATACCACGATCGCTACGGCATCCGGTCGGTGTCGCTGCGCATCGGCACCTTCCGCGCGCAGCCGATCGACCAGCGCTCGCTCGCGACCTGGCTCAGCCCTGCCGATGTGGCGCACCTGGTCGACGTCTCGCTCCGCCATCCCGACCCCGGCTGCATGGTGGTCAACGGCTATTCCAACAACACCCGCCTCAAGACCTTCGACCCCAACTGGGCAACGCTCGGCTACCAGCCGAAGGACAATGCCGAGGACCATCGCGAGGCGCTGCGCGCCAAGGGCGTGGATGTCGACGCACCCGACCGCGGTGAATGGGAATGGCCGGAGCATGGCGGCGCGTTCCCCCGCGCGCCCGAGCGGCCGGTTCGATAGGCCACAACTCGATTGAGTGGACTCAATCTTCCTCCCTTTCGCGGAGTCCGCGAAGCTGCGCTATGGGAGAAGTGATTACGGCATATCGGGATCGCTTGGAATCATGTCATCGCTGGGCGCGCGCCACTGCACGCGGAGTAACCTCCGCGCTAAGTGGCGCGTCTTCTCATGCTCATGCGGACCGCCCGCGGTCCGGAAGATCATGACGCGCCACCGGAGTGGCGCGCCCCCAGCAAAGGAAGCGAGTCAATCCAATTGGAAGCGCTCTAGGAGGCCGCAGGAAGCGACGCAGTGTCGATCATCGCCGGAGCAGGCAAGCGGACGGCGTTCCACCAGGCGTCGATCATGTCCGCGTCGGCGGGAACAACGACGAACAGGGGAGCGGCGAAGCTTTGCCATGCGGCTGCGAAGCCAGACGAGACGGATGTGAGCACGGGCACCCCCGCTTCCATCGCCGCGCCGAACGCATCGCGAAGTCCCCCGCCGGCCGCCTCGAGCTTGCCGAACTTGTTGAGCAGCACGAGGTCACATCCTGCGGCGATGTCCTGTCGAACGGCATCGGCCGCCGCGAGCGCGCCGGCCTCGGCAAGGTGGCAGGTCGTCGAACCCGGCCCGAGATCCTGGAAGATCGGAAACCTCTGGCCATTGCCAAGGCTGCGCAGGAAGCCGGCGCTGCAGGCGCGATCGGCAAGGCCGTGATCTTCCGCGACGACACCGGCCAGACGGGCGGATGGTTGCCAGCGACCGACCAGTGTCTGGAACAGCTCCTGGACCTGCGCGCTCGGCACGCCCTGCACCACGGCGATTTTCTTGAAGGGACCACTCATGGCGTCCTCCTGCACGGCGCTCTACACGACTCGCCAGGTGCCGGAATGATCATTGCGCACATCTTCGACATGATGGTCTCCGCTGTGAATCAGGTCAGGCATAGGAGCGCCGGGGTCGTCCAGGCCTCGGCAATCGGCCGCTCAGCGCGTCGCCGCGCCAGGAGTGCCGGCAGGCTCTGCCGCTTGCTTCTTGGCGCCCGTGTAGGCAATGCGCCAGATCGTGCCACCCGTATCGTCGGCGACCAGCAGCGCACCGTCCTTGGCGACGGCAAGCGCCGCCGGCCGGCCCCACACCTCGGCGCGATCGATGCCGCCAACCCAGAAGCCGGTCATGAAGTTCACGTACTGGCCCTGCGGGCGGCCATCCTTGAAGGGCACGCGCACGACCTTGTAGCCGGTCGGCTCCGACCTGTTCCACGAACCCTTGAGGGCCACGAAGGCGTCGCCGCGATACTCCGCGGGAAACTGATCGCCGGTGTAGAAGACGATGTCGAGCAGCGAGGAGTGCGCCTCGAACAGGAAGTCGGGCGCGACCGCGGCCTGCACCTTGTCGGGACGCATCGAGGCGAATCCCGGCTGCGGATTGTGACCGATATAGGAATAGGGCCAGCCGTAGAACGCGCCCTTCTCCACCCGCGTCAGGAAATCGGGGACCAGCCGGTCACCGAGCCCGTCGCGCTCCTGCACCAGCGCGTAGAGATCGCCGGTGTCGGGATGAAAGGCCAGGGCCGTCGGATTGCGCATGCCCGACGCGTAGGTCGTCTGCCCCGAGCCATCGGCTTCGAAACGCTGGATGGTCGCCTTGACCTCGGGCTCCACGCCGATATTGCCGGACGAACCGACGCCGACGAACAGCGCGCCGGTCTTCGGATCGATGGCAAGGTGGCGGTTGGCGTGGCCCTGGACGATGCCGAAGACGCCTTTCTTGGTGATCATGTCCTCGCCGACCACGCGCGGCGTCGGCTTGCGCTGCTCCGGCGGCACGTCGGCGGCGCGCTGCTCGACGTTGCGGCCGGGGCGCAACGCACCGACCCGGTGCGGCACGCGCCAGATTCCGTCCTGATCCGCGACGAGCACGTCGGGATCGCGCCAGGCAAGACCGTACGGCGCGTTGAAGCCTTCCGCATGACGCTCGACCCAGTCGGCCTTGCCGTCGCCGTCCTGGTCACGCAGCAGGGTGAGATAACCGACCCTTTGCTCGGCCACGATGACGTCGCCGTTCGGCAGGACGAGCAGCCGCCGGGGATTCGCCAGGCCAGTCGCGAAGGGCGTCACGGTGAAGCCCTCGGGCACGCGCGGCACCTGGCCGGCATAGGGTACGACGAGCGATCGGCTGGCGACGACGGGACCCGTGTGGGGCGGCGGCAGGTCTTCCGCCTTGACCGTGAATCGACGGCCAAGCTCCTGGTCGGGCAGCGATGCCGGATCAGTGGGCGCTGCCGCTGCTTGCGAAGGCTGTTGAGCCTGGGCAATGGGGGCGACCAGGCCGGTGGCCAGCATGAGTGCCGCCGCGGCACCAGCGCCGCGGGAAAAGCAACGCATTGCGACGATTGTCCTGAAAGGGCCACCCATAGCGTCCTCCCGCGTGGTTACGTCGATCAAGCCCGATAGTGACCCCGTCAAACCGTGTGCAGATTGATCGCTATAGTCGATCTTATATAGCGACCATGCTGGCGCAATTCCTTTTGCGCGAGCGGTGTAGCGAGGCGACGACCGTCAACTGTGCGTGATCCTGATGCCATATGAATTGAAATATAATGGACCAGTCGTTACCTCGAAGCCAGCGAGCGAGGAGCCAGCTATGCTCAAACGACGTCACGTTCTGGCTGCCGGCATCGGCGGCGCAGCGATGCTCGCGGCCTATCGCTACTCACTGCCGGGCGCCGCCGCGGCCGACGAGCGCTTCAAGGTCACGCATACCGACGCCGAATGGCGCGCGCTCCTGACGCCGGCCCAATACGCGGTGCTGAGGCGGCAAGGCACCGAGCGCCCCTATTCGAGCCCGCTCGACAAGGAGCACCGCGCCGGCACCTTCGCCTGTGCCGGCTGCCAGCTCGCCTTGTTTTCCTCCGAAACCAAGTTCGATAGCCGCACCGGCTGGCCGAGCTTCTGGCAGCCCCTGGAGAACGCGGCCGTCACGTCAAACAGCGACCGCTCGGTGGACATGATGGGCAAGGAAGTCCATTGCGCACAATGCGGCGGCCATCTCGGCCATGTCTTCAATGACGGTCCGCCGCCGACGCGCCTGCGCTACTGCATGAACGGCGTGGCGATGGTCTTCACCCCGCGCGCCGCCTGATTTCGCCGGAAGCATCATGATCCTGTTTGTCCTGTCGTATGTCGGCGGCGTGCTGACGATCCTGAGCCCGTGCATCCTGCCGGTGCTGCCCTTCGTCTTCGCCAGGGCCGACCAACCCTTCGTCAAGAGCGGCCTGCCGATGCTGTTGGGCATGGCGGCGACCTTCGCCCTCGTGGCGACGCTCGCGGCGGTCGGCGGCGGCTGGGCGGTGCAGGCCAACGAATATGGCCGGACGATCGCCATCGTGGTGCTGGCCGTGCTCGGCGTGACGCTGCTGTTCCCCTCGCTGGCCGACCGGCTGACGCGGCCGCTGGTCGCCGCGGGGGCGCGTCTTTCCGAATCGGCCGGCACCGGCGGCAATTCGCGCACCATCCTGCCGTCGTTCCTGCTGGGCATCGCCACCGGCCTGCTGTGGGCGCCCTGCGCCGGGCCGATCCTGGGGCTGATCCTGACCGGCGCGGCGCTGAACGGCGCCAACGTCCAGACCTCGCTGCTGCTATTGGCCTATGCCGCCGGCGCGGCGACGTCGCTTGCCGTGGCGTTGCTGATCGGCGGACGGGTTTTTGCCGCGATGAAGCGCTCGCTGGGCGTCAGCGAATGGATCCGCCGCGGCCTGGGGGCCGCCGTCCTGGTCGGCGTGGCAGCCATCGCGCTGGGCGCCGATACCGGCTTTCTCACGCAGGCCTCACTGGCCAGCACCGCGGGCCTCGAGCAGGGACTGCTCGACAAGTTCGGCAAGGAGACGCGGCCGCCGGGAGGATCGATGGCGATGTCGGGCGCACCGAGCATGACGATGTCGGCAAATCCCTCGGCCGATCCCGCAGCCGCTCCCGGGGATGCGCTGGGAGTCGAGGGCGGCCTGCCGCCGCTCGACGGCGCGGTCGAATGGCTGAATTCGCCACCGCTCACGCCACAAGGCTTGCGCGGCAAGGTCGTGCTGATCGATTTCTGGACCTATTCCTGCATCAATTGCCTGCGCGCCATCCCCTACGTCCGGGCATGGGCGCAGAAATACAAGGACCAGGGCCTGGTGGTGATCGGCGTGCATACGCCGGAATTCGCCTTCGAACGCAACATCGACAACGTCAAGCGTGCCGTGCACGATCTCAAGATCGACTATCCGGTGGCCGTCGACAGCGACTTCAAGCTGTGGCGCGCCTTCGACAACCAGTACTGGCCGGCGCACTACTTCATCGATACGCAGGGCCGCATCCGCCACCATCATTTCGGCGAAGGCGAATACGCCGAGTCCGAACACGTGATCCAGCAGCTCCTGGCGGAAACCGGCAACAAGGACATCGCCAAGGGTGTCGTGAGCATCACCGCGACCGGCGCCGAGGCGGCCGCGGACGCAGGCAACGTGAAGTCGCCGGAAACCTACCTCGGCTTCACGCGCTCGGAGAATTTCTCGTCACCCGGCGGCGTCGTGCAGGACGTCGATCACCTCTACGCGCTGCCGGCCGAGCT
>DATHNU010000209.1:0-3258 GCA_035485695.1 Reyranella sp.
GCTCGATCTTCTTCGACAACACCACGGCCTCGGCCGACATCGCCCGCGAGTTCCATGCCGAGGGCAAGAAGAAGGGCATCGACTTCATCGACGCGCCGGTGTCGGGCGGCCAGGCCGGGGCGGAGAACGGCCAGCTCACCGTGATGTGCGGCGGCGAACAGGGACCGTTCGACAAGGCCAGGCCGGTGGCCGATGCCTACGCCAAGGCGGTCACCCTGATCGGCGAGCCGGGCGCGGGCCAGCTCACCAAGATGATGAACCAGATGTGCATCGCCGGCATCGTCCAGGGCTTGGCCGAGGCGATCAATCTCGGCCAGAAGGCCGGCGTCGACATGGAAAAGGCGATCGGCGCCATCTCCAAGGGCGCGGCGCAAAGCTGGCAGATGGACAATCGCTGGAAGGCCATGGTCGAGGGCAAGTTCGAGTTCGGCTTCGCCGTCGACTGGATGCGCAAGGATCTCGGCATCAGCCTCGCCGAGGGCAAGCGCGACAAGGCGCAGATGCCGCTGGTCGCCCTGGTCGATCAGTTCTACGCCCGCGTGCAGGAGCGCGGCGGCAATCGCTGGGATACGTGCAGCCTGATCCAGCTCCTGCAGAAGCCATGAGCGACTACAAGCTGTGGGGCCGCGCCGGCTGGGGCTCGACCATCGTCGAGGCCCAGCTCGTCTGGTACGGCCTGCCCTACACCTTCGAGCCGGTCGAGGATCTGTTCAAGACCCCCGACGCCGCGGCCAAGCTGGCGAAGGTCAATCCGCTCGCCCAGGTGCCGACGCTCGAGATGCCCGACGGCAGCGTGATGAGCGAGAGTGCCGCGATCACGCTCCTGCTGGCCGATATCACCGGCAAGGATTCGCTAGTGCCGCCGGCGGGCGCCGCGGAACGCGCCAGGTTCCTGCGCTGGCTGGTCTTCATCGTCGCCAACATCTATCCGACCTTCACCTACGCCGACGATCCGGCGCGCTTCATCTCGGTCAACACCGCGCGCGATCCCTTCCGCGCCGCCACCGACGCCTATGCCCAGCGGCTGTGGCACCAGATCGAGGGCGAGGCTGGCAGCCGGTGGTTTTTAGGCGAACGGTTCTCCGCGCTCGACATCTACCTCGGAGTCATGACGCGCTGGCGGCCCAAGCGCGGCTGGTTTGAGAACGAAACGCCCAAGCTCTTCGCCATCGCCCGCCGCGCCGATCAGGTGCCGGAGCTCGCCCCGGTGTGGAAGCGCAACTGGCCGGACGGCTGAGGCCAGCGCGCATGGCCTGTGTCGGAATCGTCGGCGGGTTGGGCGTCGGCGCCACGGTTCATTACTACGAGCGGATCGCCACTTTGTGCAAAGCGCGCGGCGTGGTACCTGATCTGGTGATCGTCCATGCCGACGTCGATCGCGGGCAAGGCTTCGTGCGCGAGGGCAAGCTCGACGCGCTCGCCGACTATCTCGCCGGCTTCATCGAGAGGCTCGGCCACGCCGGCGCGACAGCCGCGGTGCTGCCCGCCGTCACGCCGCACATCTGCATCGCCCAGCTCACGCCACGCACACGCCTGCCGCTGATCAACATCGTCGATCCGATCGCCGCGGAATTGCGCGCGCGCGGCGTCCGGCGCGTGGCCTTGTTCGGCACGACCTTCACCATGGAAGGCAGCCTGTGGGGCCAGCTCTCGGGCGTCGAGATCGTGAGACCCCGGTCCGACGAGATCGCCTTCATCGGCGAGGCCTATCAACGCATCCTCGACACGCAGCAGGGCGACGCCGGCAACACCGCGGGCCTGCGCCGCATCGCCGCTGCGCTGCAGCAACGCGATGGCGTCGAGGTGATCCTGCTGGCCGGCACCGACCTCGCGGTGATCTTCAACGAGGCGACTGCCGGCTTTCCCTGCATCGACGTGGCGCGCCTGCATATCGACGCAATCGTCGAGCGGCTCGTGGCGTAGTCTTCGCTGGGGGCGCGCCACTGCACACGGAGTAACCTCCGCGCTAAGTGACGCGTCTTCTCATGCTCATTTGGACCCGCGAGCCTCTGGCTCGCTCTTCTATCATGAGCGCGCCGGAGGCTCGCGTTCCGGAAGACCATGACGCGCCCCCAGCGTCAGAACGTCTGTCTCACGCCGACGATCTCGCCCAGGCAGCGGCCGACATGCTCGGCGGTGTCGGGCTCCAGCCCTTCGACCTCGATCTCGACCGACAGAAGCTCAGCATCGGCCTGGGCGAAGACGCGCGCCGGCACCAGGCCGCGCTTGGCCAGGAGTTCGAGCGCGCGCGGCAGCACGCCCGGTTCGGCGTCGGCCTCGAAACAATAACGGACGGTGGAGGGATTACGCTTGAGGGCGAGTACGGCAGACATGGAACGACTCCTCGGATGACGGGCGAACGGCAACGCTCCGGTTTGCAGTGCAAACCGGGCTGCTAATTCGCCGACCGAGGAGGTCCATGCGGGCCATGGCGGCACTATAGCGCCCGAGGCGCCGCGCGGGCTACCCTCTGGTAACGAACCCCGAGGGAAGGAAACAAAGATGCGCTCGACGCCCATTTACGAGGTGCATGCTGTCAAATATGCCCATCTGCCGCGCAAGGCTTGGGAAGTGCAGATCACCCCGGACCCGCACGACGCCGACTTCCCGATGGATTATTTCGTCTGGGTGGCGATCCCGCTGGATGAAAGCGGCCACCGCACGATCGGCGGCAAGCCGATCGTGATCGACACCGGCTTCAACGCGGCCGTCGGCAAGAAGCGCGGCCGCGAGGTCAAGACCAATCCCGCCGACCTCATCCAGCATCTCGGCGTCGATGCCAAGGAAGTGGAAGACGTCATCATCACCCACCTGCACTACGACCATGTCGGCAACTGGGACCGCTTCCCCAAGGCGCGCTTCCACCTGCAGGACAAGGAGATGCAGTTCGCCACCGGCCGGCACGTCTGCCACGGCACGTTCCGCCATGCCTTCGAGATCGAGGACATCGTCGGCATGGTGCGCGCGGTCTACGGCAAGCGGGTGGTGTTCCACGACGGCGACGAGGAGGTCCAGCCCGGCATCTCCGTGCACCTGATCGGCGGCCACACGATGGGCATGCAGTCGGTCCGGGTCATGACCCGCAACGGCTGGCTCGTGCTGGCCTCCGATGCCAGCCATTACTACTGGGGCATCGAGGACAAGAAGCTGTTCTCGATCGTCTACTCGGTCGCCGACATGCTGGCGGGCTACGACAAGCTGCAGAAGCTGGCCGACGGCCGGCTCGACATGGTGGTGCCCGGCCACGACGCGGCGGTG
>DATHNU010000210.1:0-5692 GCA_035485695.1 Reyranella sp.
GACCTCAAGACGGTGTATCTCGGCTTCGGCAACGACCTCGCCGTGCGCAACGGCGATCCGTCCTGGCGCCTGCCGGTGCCGGCGCGGTTCGTGATCGATGCCGGCGGCATCGTGCGCTCGGTCCAGGCCGATCCCGACTACACCCATCGACCGGAGCCGGAAACCACCGTCGACGCCCTGCGCAAGGTCGTCGGCGCCTGAGACCTAGGCCATCGGATAGTCGTAGCGGATGAACCCCGCGAAGCGCGCCACCTTGTCGTAGAGGACGCGGGCGCGCGCATTGTCCTGCTTGGTGAGCCAGTAGTAGCGCGGGCAGCCGCGCGAATGCGCCGCCGCCGCGACCGCCTCGATCAGCGCCCGGGCGGCACCCTGGCCGCGCACCGTCTCGTCGACGAATAGGTCGGCGAGATAGCAGACGTCGTCGAACCAGATGCTGGTCTGGAACGTGTAGTGGGCGATGCCGACCAGCCGGCCGTCGAGACGCGCGGCGAGGCCATGCATCGCCTCGCCCTGCATCAGCCGCCGCCAAGTGCGGTCGTAGTCGGCATCGGGCAGCACCCGCTCATAGAAGGCGTTGTAGCCCACGGCGAGCGGCTGCCAGGTCTCTCGGTCGGTGTCGCGAAGCGGCGTGATCTCGATCATGCCGCCTTGTAGCGCAGCGGTTCAAGCCGAGACCAGCGTCTTGAACCCGCCATAGCTCATGCGCTTCGTGTCGAACGGCATGACCCTGGGCATCTTCTGCAGCCGCTTGTCGGCCATCACCTTGGCGTTGACCTTGTCGCGATGGGCGCGCGACCTGAAGACAATCCAGGAGAACATGATCGTCTCACCTGCCTTGGGCTTCACCAGTTTGGCGAAGGGCAGGCCGAACTTCACGCCGAGATCGTCGCCCACGCATTCGCGGTAATCGAGCGCGCCGTGCTCGCGCCAGATCTTTCCGGCTTTGCCTGCCATGCGCTTGTAGGCCGTCAGATGTTTCTTCGGCACCGGCAGGATATAGCCGTCGACATACGACATTTGAGATCTCCCAACACTTAACTCATCGGTTAAGTGATAGGGAGCAGCACACCGTGTGTCAATCGCCGACGGTCCTCTCTTCCCACGCTTCGGCCGACGCCGCAACGACGACCACCTGTCGATCCGCATAGTCCGCGGCCCGGCGGCAGGAGGGTTGGCAGATGGTTTCCGAAACGGTTTTTCCGGCGTCCTTCTTCGGATGGCGCGTCGTTGCCGGCACGTTCGTGCTGGCCGTGTTCGGCTGGGGGGTCGGCTTCTACGGTCCACCGGTCTATCTCCATGCCGTGCAGGAGGCGCGTCAGTGGTCGGTGGCGTTGGTCTCCTCGGCCGTGACGCTGCACTTCCTGGTCGGCGCCGTCGTGGTCGCGAATCTGCCGGCGCTCTACCGACGATTCGGCTTGCCGGCGGTGACCAAGAGTGGCGCCATCGCGCTGGCCTTGGGCGTGCTGGGCTGGGCCATGGCGCGCGCGCCGTGGGAGCTGCTGCTGGCCACGCTGCTGAGCGGCGCCGGCTGGGTGGCGATGGGCGCCGCCGCCGTGAACGCCATCATCGCGCCGTGGTTCGTGCACAAACGGCCGGCGGCGCTCGCCATGGCCTATAACGGCGCCAGTATCGGCGGCGTGGTGTTCTCGCCGCTGTGGGTTCTGGCGATCGCCTCGTTCGGCTTTCCCATGGCGGCGGCGATCATCGGGGCCGTCATGATCGTGACCATCTGGCTGCTCGCCGATCTGGTCTTTTCGCGCACGCCGCACGGCACCGGCCAGTCGCCGGACGGCGAGGCTGCAGGCGCGCCGACGGTCGCTGCCGCGACGGCTGCGCCGGCGCTGCCGGGCCGCCTGCTATGGCGCGACCGGGCCTTCCTCACGCTGGCGGCAGCGATGGCCTTGGGCCTGTTCGCCCAGATCGGGCTTTTGGCGCATCTCTTCTCGCTGCTGGTGCCGGCCCTGGGGGAGCAGGCCGCCGGCATCCTGATGGGCCTGGCGACGGCGAGCGCGATCGCGGGCCGCACCCTGGTCGGCTGGCTGATGCCGCCGGGCAGCGACCGACGCCTGATCGCCTGCACCAGCCTCGTCGTGCAGATCGCCGGTTCGGCCATCCTGATGCTGGCCGGCGGCAGCGCGGTCGAGCTGCTGATCGCGGGCGTCCTGCTGTTCGGCGCGGGCATCGGCAACACCACGTCGCTGCCGCCGCTGATCGCCCAGGTCGAGTTTACGCGGGCGGATGTCCAGCGGGTCGTCCCGCTGATCGTGGCCATCGGTCAAGGAACCTATGCCTTCGCGCCCGCGGCGTTCGGCGCCTTGCGCACGTTGTCTCCCGCGGCCGCGACCGAGGTGTTCGCCGTCGCGGCCATCGTGCAGGTGCTGGCGATCGTGGCGTTCCTCGCGGGACGCCGTCGCCGGCCGGACTAGGCGGACGCCCCGCCCGCTTCGGACAGGACCGGCAGAGCCACGAGGCGCTTGGCCGCAAAGTCGAGGAAGGCATCGATCTTGGGCGCGCGGTGGGCCCGGCCCTTGGTGACGAGATGCACGGGCAGCGGCGGCCGCTCGAAGGCCTGCAGCAGGCGGACCAGCTTGCCGGACGCCAGCTCGTCGGCCACCTGGTAGGACAGGAGCTGGGCGATGCCGCGACCCTCGCGCGCGGCGCGCAGCCGGGTCTCGACATCGTCGGCCCGCAGCCGTCCGTTCAGCCGGGGCGGCGCGCCGCGACGGGCGCCGGCGAACTGCCACTCGGTGTTGCCGGGCCGCATGCCGAGCAGCGCCTCGTGATGCGTCAGGTCGGCCGGGCTGCGCGGCGTGCCGCGGCGCTTGAGATAGGCCGGGCTCGCCACCCACAGCCGGCGCACATGGCCGACCAGCCGCGCCGACAGGCCCGAATCGGCCAGCGGGCCGATGCGCAGCGCGATGTCGACGCCCTCCTCGATCAGGTCGATGTTGCGGTCGCCCAGCAGCAGCTCCACCTCCACGCCGTCATGGGTGTCGAGGAAACGGCCGACGATCGGTGCGATGTGGCGGCGGCCGAACTGCACCGGCGCGGTGATGCGCAGCAGGCCGCGCACCGGCGCGTCGGGCGCGCCGGCCGTCGCCGCCTCGTAGTCGGCGACCAGCGTGCGCGCCCTGTCGTAGAGCGCGCGGCCGGCTTCGCTGGGCGCCAGCCGACGCGTCGTGCGGTCGATCAGGCGCAGGCCGATGCGATCCTCGAGGGCGGCCAGCGCCCGCGTGACGGCGGGCGGCGACCGGCGCAGGCGCGACGCCGCGCGCGCCAGGCTGCCTTCCTCCACGATGCGCACGAAGATCGCCAGCTCGTCGAGACGGTCCATTTCGATCATTCCAATTAGTGGAAGAGTGATTTCTACATTGCTCAGCTTAACGGCGCAATCGCCCATGCCTAAGTTGAGTTGGTAACCAACCGGAGGACCGGACATGCTGACCGGAAGCTGCCTGTGCGGCGGCGTCGCCTACGAGGCCGACGCGCCGCCCGAGCGCATCGTGCACTGCCATTGCCAGACCTGCCGCAAGACCCATGGCGCCGCCTTCTCGTCGGTGACGGCGGTGCCGCGCGAAAAATTCCGTTGGGTCCGCGGCCAGGAACTTCTGGGCGCGTTCGAATCCTCGCCCGGCAAGTTCCGCCGCTTCTGCACACGATGCGGCTCGCACGTCATGGCCGAGCGCACGGCCCAGCCCGTGGTCCTGCTACGGCTGGGCTGTCTCGACACGCCGGTCGCCGAGCCTGCGATGAGCAACCGGCCGCAGATCCATATCTGGCGGTCCGACGCAGCTCCCTGGTACGACCCCAAGGCGCAGTTTCCCGAAAAGGCGGAGGGCCTCGCATGAGCCCGCTGGATGGTTCAGGCTTCCTGTCGTTCCATCAGGACGAGCTCGCGGCGCAGAGCCTGGCCGGCCAGGGCGCCGGGCGGGCCGCCATCCGGCCCTTCATGCCCGACCAGCACCGCGCCTTCTTCGCGCTGCTGCCCCAGCTGTTCACGGCCACGCTCGATGCGCGCGGCTGGCCCATGGCCTCGGTGTTGACCGGCGAGAAGGGCTTTGTGCACTCGCCCGACCCCTCGACGCTCCGCATCTCCGCCCTACCGGCAGCCGACGATCCGGCGGCGTCCGGGTTCATCATGGGAGCGGAGATCGGCCTGATCGGACTCGATTTCACCACACGGCGGCGCAACCGCGCCAACGGCCGGGTGATCGCGACCGACGGCGGGCTGATCGTGCGCATCGCCCAGAGCTTCGGCAATTGCGCGCAATACATCCAGAGCCGCACGTCCGGGCCACGCGAGCCGATTCGAACCAGCCGCGAGGATCTGGGCGCGCTCGATGACGACGCGCGCGCGCTGATCGCCTCGGCGGACACGTTCTTCGTCGCCAGCCGGTCGCGGCCCGAGGCGGGTGCCGACGGCGGACTCGACATGTCTCATCGCGGCGGCCGTCCGGGCTTCGTCGGCGTGCTGGGCGACACGCTCGCCATCCCCGACTTCCGGGGCAACCGCTTCTACAACACGCTGGGCAACCTTTTAGGCGATCCGCGCGCCGGCCTGATCTTCATCGACTTCGCCGCGGGCGACATCCTGCAGATCCAGGGCACGGTGGCGATCGATTGGCATCCGGACGGCGGCCCGACCGGCGCCGAGCGGCTGTGGCGGGTGAAGGTCGAGCGCGCCTGGCGTCGCCGCGGCGCCTTCCCTTTTACCTGGACGTTCGGTGACTACGCGCCGACGACCCTAAGAACGGGAGTCTGGTGACGGCCGCTCCAGCGCCGCGCGGTCCCAGCGGCCGAGCTTGGCCGCGGCTTCATAGGTATGGCTGAGGTAATCCATGACCGCGTCGTCGGGCGAGGAGGACTGGCGAACGGAATCGTAGGGCAGGATGAACTGGCCCAAGTCGCTGTCGTAGTAGGCCAAGGGAGTCATCGGCGCAGCGCCGAAGCCCGCCGGCTCGGGATAGGCATAGCTGAAGAAGGCCGGCCGGCCGAAGCCGCCATTGCCCGGCCAGAAGCCGCAGCTGCTGACTTCGTGCGAGTAGGCTTCCTGCATCACCCAGCGGCCGAGATGGGGCGAGTCGCTTTCGAGCCGCGGCGCCGTGCGTCCCGAAAAGCGTGTGACCGCGAGGTCGAAGCTGCCCCAGAAGAAGTGCACGGGACTCACCTTGCCGATGAATTGCCCGCGGAACTGCGTGAACAGGCGATTGACCTGCACAAGGATGCGCCAGAACCGGCCGACATATTCACGATCGTAGGCGGCGTGCTCCTTGTCTTGATCGAAAGGAATGGCGCCTTCGATCTCGACCGGCATGGTCCAGATCTTCGTTTCCAGCCCGAGGCCGCGCAGCCGGCCCATGACCTCGGCGTAGAAATCGGCAACGCTTCGCGGGCCGAGCGCAAAGGCCTCGATCTCCCCGCTGCTGGTGCGGATCTCGAACTTGTGGTCGATGAAGTCGAAGTCGATCTGGAAGCTTTTGGCGCCATAGGGGATCGGCGACGTCGTCAGTCCGCGACTGGTCACATAGAGCGGCACCTGCCACCAGTGATTGACCATCGGCGCATGAGCCAACCGGATCTTGCCGACTACCTGGGTCCACAGGTGAAGCGTGGCACAGCTGTCTACCCAGGCCGCGAGGGGCAGGTCGGGCCAATCGGCTGAGATGGATTGGTTCGCGTGGCGCTCGATCAT